>NZ_CEETRO010000006.1:134102-134390 GCF_979366545.1 Vogesella perlucida | reverse complement strand
TTCGAGTCCCGTCCGCTCCGCCAACCATACAATTTAGTAGTACCGAGTTTTCGGGCGTTTAGCTCAGTTGGTAGAGCGTCTGCCTTACAAGCAGAATGTCGGCGGTTCGACTCCGTCAACGCCCACCAAGTTTTACGGTTGGAGCGGTAGTTCAGTTGGTTAGAATACCGGCCTGTCACGCCGGGGGTCGCGGGTTCGAGTCCCGTCCGCTCCGCCAACCATACAATTTAGTAGTACCGAGTTTTCGGGCGTTTAGCTCAGTTGGTAGAGCGTCTGCCTTACAAGCAG
>NZ_CEETRO010000006.1:0-134004 GCF_979366545.1 Vogesella perlucida | reverse complement strand
AGAATGTCGGCGGTTCGACTCCGTCAACGCCCACCACCGTTTTACGGTTGGAGCGGTAGTTCAGTTGGTTAGAATACCGGCCTGTCACGCCGGGGGTCGCGGGTTCGAGTCCCGTCCGCTCCGCCAACCATACAATTTAGCAGTACCGAGTTTTCGGGCGTTTAGCTCAGTTGGTAGAGCGTCTGCCTTACAAGCAGAATGTCGGCGGTTCGACTCCGTCAACGCCCACCACCGTTTTACGGTTGGAGCGGTAGTTCAGTTGGTTAGAATACCGGCCTGTCACGCCGGGGGTCGCGGGTTCGAGTCCCGTCCGCTCCGCCAACGATTTAAAAGCCTTCCTTTCGGAAGGCTTTTTTCATTTTAGCCCTACCCCGCGACCAAACGCCGCACATGAAAAAGCCAGCCCACACGGGACTGGCTATGCTTGTGCTGCAACATCAAACCGGATCAGGCTTTACGCCAGCCATTCCACAGCGCCATCGACATCAGCGCAACGAACAAAAGGCCGGTCCACACCGGCATCGACTGACCAAGAAAGGTCCAGCCCAGCTCGGCGCATTCACCACTGCCTTTGAACACGGTATTCAGCACCTGGGTAAGCGGCAAAGTTTCCAGCATGAAATCCAGCCCTGGCCCGCACGCCGGCACCTGGTCTTTTGGCAGATGCTGCAGGTACACATGCCAGCCCGACACCAGCCCCCCCGCCAGCGCGGCAAGCGCCACTAAAAGCGCAGCAAGTTTTGCGGCCAACCTTTGCGGGTTCACCAGGGCAAACAACCCGGCCAATACACCCGTAGAAATAACACCCACGCGCTGAAAAACACACAACGGGCAGGGCTCCAGGCCCATGACATGCTGGGCATACAAGGCAAAGCCCATGGATGCGGCACACATTGCCGCAATAGCGGCAAAACCCTGCCGTCTGGATAAACGCATTACAACCCCCTTAAAAATAGCGGTGCAAAACACCTGCACCGTAGCAGACTATGTCTTTTGTAGAAAATTCAGTATCTCGCCCTGCCTGGCCATGGCATCTTTGTAGCCTAGGTCAATCAACTCTTTACCATACGCTGGGTCAAACAACAGATAGCTCGCCAACACCGAACCACGCTGGCGCATGGCGCCGGCGCCCCGCATGAGAAAGCGCATGGCAGGTGGAAAGTTTTTGACGTGCTTGAAGGCAATGGCTTCCAGCGACACGCTAGGTGAGATATTCAGCACCTCCACCCGCTTGAGCGCCGTACGGCCGCTGCACAGCACCTGCTCGTCCAGCAAGGAAACGGTATGGTTCACCCGGCTCAGGCGTTCCATATCGGTGGCCATACTGTCAAAAAAGATGCTATTGAGCAAATGGCCAAAGATCATGGCCAGCGAGGGGCGATCACCGACCAGTCGCCGCTCTGGCCGTGGCCGGTGCTCGGTATTCAGGTTAATGACAAAAAGTTTTTCCGCCCCCAGATGCAAGGCTGGCGACAGGGGCGCCATCTGGCGGATGGCGCCATCACAGTAGAAACGGCCATGGATGGTGGCGGCAGGAAAAACGACAGGAATGGCCGAGGTCGCCATCAGGTGGTCCACCCCGATAGACTCGCGCACGCCCAGACGCTGATAGCGGTGCCACTCGTCGATGTCATCGTGCCCTTCAAAAAAGCTGACTGATTGCCCTGTGGTGTAACAAGACGCCGTTAGGGATAGCGCACGCAGATCGCCGCTTTGTACCGCACGCGACACACCATCAAAATTGACCGCATGGCTGAGCAGCTCCCGCAGTGGGCTGTTATCCAGCAGGCTGGCCGGGTTGTGCACCAGCTTGCCGCCAGTAAGTACCGAGCCACCCCAGGCCAGAAAAGCGCGTGCAAAGTAAGGCCAATCCGCCCGGTACACCTGCTCTACATGCAGACCTTTCCACATCTTGGCCAGAAAGGCGGTGGCACGGCGAAAATGCATCGATCCTGCGGCCAACCCTACCGCATTAATGGCGCCAGCCGAGGTGCCGCTGATGATGGGAAACGGGTTGCCATGATCGCGCGGCAGCATGTGCGCCACCGCCATCAACACCCCCACTTGATAGGCTGCCCGTGCGCCGCCACCTGCCAGCACCAGCCCGACGATAGGCTTGTCCATCTCTCGCTCCCTGTTTTGCTTTGAGTATGGAACACTGGCAGCGATGTGGCAGTTTTTGTGCGCTAGTACTGCACTTCTACCGGGTCCAGCATGCGCCACAAATACCAAGTAGCCACGCTGCGCCACGGGCGAAAGGCCTCGCCCATCTGCCGCAGCTCGGCCAATGCCGGGCGCGCCGGCAAGCCGTGAATGACCACCAGCGCTTTTTGCAGGCCGATATCATCTACCGGCCACACGTCCGGGCGGCACAGGTTGAAGATCAGGTACATTTCGGCGGTCCAGCGGCCTATGCCGCGCACGGCCACCAGTTCGCGGATAATGCTTTCATCGTCCAGCGCATCAAAACGCGCCGGATCGATGCGGCCATCCAGAAAATGCCGCGCCAGATCCTGCGCGTACTCCACTTTACGCAGCGAAAACCCCACCGCCCGCAGCGCATCGGTTTGGGCAGCCACCACGGCCAACGGACTAGTGGTGTCGAGCAGTGCGGCCAACCTGGCCCAGATGGCATCGGCAGCTGCAATGGAAATCTGCTGGCCGACGATGGCGCGCAGCAGCGTCTCGAAGGGCTCGCCCCGTGTTTTCAGCACGCTGGCGGGGTACTGCGCAATCAAGGCAGCCAGCGCCGGGCTGTGCTGTGACAGCTCGGCGCAAGCCTGCGGCCAGTAGGCTGGCGTCACGCCTCGCCCGCCACCATCATATTACCCAGCAGTACCGAGCCCATATGGCGGCTGCCACGATAGTCGATATCGTCACCAATGGCATCGATACCCTGCAGCATGTCGCGCAGGTTGCCGGCAATGGTCAACTCCTCTACCGGGTAGGCAATCACGCCGTTTTCTACCCAGAAGCCACTGGCGCCGCGCGAGTAATCGCCGGTGACCATATTGATGCCCTGCCCCATCAGCTCGGTCACCAGCAGGCCGGTACCCATGCGTGCCAGCAAGGCAGTCAGGCCGCCGGTCAAGGTAGGCTGCACGACCAGGTTATGGGCACCGCCTGCGTGGCCGGTACTTTGCATGCCCAGCTTGCGAGCCGAGTAGCTGCCCAGGAAGTAGCCCTGCAATACACCGCTCTGCACAAACTGTCGCGCAGTGGTCGCCACCCCTTCGTCGTCGGCGCAACCACTGGCCAGGCCACGCAACACAAATGGGTCTTCGCTGATATTCAACAAGGGCGCAGCCACCTGTTGGCCCAGGCTATCCAGCAAAAAGCTGGATTTACGATACAGGCTACCACCGCTTACCGCCTGCACCAGGTGGCTGAGCAGACTACCTGCCACCGGCGCCTCGAATAGCACCGGGTACTGGCCGGTTTTCACACGGCGGCCATCCAGGCGACGCACAGCGCGCTCGCCGGCGATGCGGCCAACCTCTTCTGCCGACAGCAGATCCGCCGGATGGCGGGCCGTGCTGTACCAGTAGTCGCGCTGCATACTGTTGGCGCCGGATGCCACCACCGACGCAGACAGACTATGGCGCGAGGTAGTCAGGCTGCCGCTATAACCATGGCTGTTGGCATAGCAGTGGCGCGTGGCATGCGTAGCTACGGTGCCACCTTCCGAGTTGCTGATGCGGGCATCCACACCACGCGCCACGTCCTCGCACTGGCGCGCCAGGGCAATGGCCTGCTCTACCGGCAAATCCCAAGGGTGATACAGATCCAGGTCACGACGATTGCCAGCCTTCAGCAACAGCTCGGGGTCTGCCAGGCCAGCGCAGTCGTCCTCGGCGGTATAGCGGGCAATATTCAGGGCGGCAGCGGCCGTATCCGCCAGCGCCTTGTCAGAAAAATCAGAAGTGCTGGCGTGGCCTTTTTTCTGACCCAGATACACCGTCAGTGACACGCCTTTGTCGCGGTTATATTCAATGGTTTCCACCTCACCCAAGCGTACCGACACATTCTGCCCGCAGCCCTCGGAGACATCGGTTTCAGCTGCGGTAGCGCCGCCAGCCTGGGCCAGCGCCAGCATACGGGCAGCAATGGCTTCCAGTGCGGCCTCGGTATACGAAAAAATCTGCTCTGCCATATGGTTTTCTCTAGTGATAAGGCACGACGGGAACACACACCAGTCGGCCGTGACGGGTTCTTTTCCGGTATCATACCAGCTTGAAACCTTAATCAAGTCTTAGCGAATGTCGAACGTTTTTAACAATGGCAGCAATAATGGCCTGCCCCCCAGCAAATCCCAGCTCAAGCGCGACATGGATGCGCTACAGAACATTGGCCGCGCGCTGACCGAGCTGCCTGCCGCCAAACTGAAAAAGATGGAGCTGGACGACACCCTGCTGGCTGCCGTGCTGGACTACCAGCGCTTTAACGCCAACGGTGCCAAGCGCCGCCAGCTGCAATACATCGGCAAACTGATGCGCGACATCGACCCGGAGCCGATCGAGCAAAAACTGGCCGCCCTGCGTGGCGACTCCAGCACCCACACCCGCTGGCTGCACCTGGTAGAGCGCTGGCGCGAACGCCTGCTGGAAGACGACAAGAACGTGCAGATCTTCATCGACGATTTCCCTGAAGTAGACGTACAGCAGCTGCGCACCACCGTACGCAACGCACGCAAAGAGCGCGATGAAGCCAAACCACCGAAGGCAACCCGCTTGCTGTTCCAGATGATCAAAGAGCTGATCCCGGAACAAGGCCGCCAGAAGAATGCACCTGAAGACACCATCGAACAGGACGACGAGGCATGAGTCTGAAAATCGGGCTGGTATCCATCTCCGACCGCGCCAGTCAAGGCGTGTACGAAGACAAGGGCATTCCTGCGCTGGTGGACTGGCTTAGCCTGTGCATCCGCAGCCCTTTTGAGACCATCACCTGCCTGATTCCGGACGAACAAGCCACCATCGAAGCCACGCTGCGCCAGCTGGTAGACGAGCAAGGCTGCCACCTGGTGCTTACCACCGGTGGCACCGGCCCTGCCCTGCGCGATGTCACACCGGAAGCCACACTGGCAGTAGCCGACCGCGTCATGCCCGGCTTTGGCGAGCAGATGCGCCAGATCAGCCTGAAGTTCGTGCCCACTGCCATCCTGTCACGCCAGGTAGGCGTCATCCGCAAACAAAGCCTGATCCTGAACCTGCCCGGCCAGCCCAAGGCCATCCGCGAAACACTGGAAGGCCTGCGCGAAGACGGCATCGTCACTGTGCCCGGCATTTTTGCCGCCGTGCCCTACTGCCTGGATCTGATCGGCGCCCCGTACGTGGAAACACGCGAAGAAGTGGTCAAAGCATTCCGACCCAAGTCCGCCATCAAGCCCGTAGCGTGACCCCGTACCAAGCCCCCCGCTGGCTGCCCGGCAGCCACGCCCAGACCATCTGGCCTGCCCTCATGCTAAAGCAGGCACCACCCGCCTATCGCCGCGAGCTGTGGACCACGCCGGATGGCGGCCAGATCGCTGTAGACCGTATTGACGGCCAAGCCGGCAAACCATTAGTGGTGTTGTTTCATGGTCTGGAAGGTAGCAGCCACAGCCACTACGCCATCGCCCTGATGCGCGCGCTGCAAGCACGCGGCTGGCACGGTGCGGTGCCACATTTTCGCGGCTGCGGCGGCATCGAAAATACCCAGCCTCGCGCCTACCATGCCGGCGACGCCGCTGAAATCAGCTGGATCTGCAGCAGGCTGGCCGCAGAAAACCCGCAGCTCTTCGCCGCAGGCGTGTCATTAGGCGGCAATATGCTGCTGCGGCATATGGGCGAACAAGGCAGCCAGGCCATCCCGCTGGCCGCAGCGGCCATCTCGGCACCGCTAGACCTGGCCGCTGCCAGCACACGCCTGGATCACGGCGTGGGCCGCTTGCTGTATACGCGTATGTTCATGAATACGCTCAAGCCCAAGTCACTGGCCCAGCTGCAGCACCACCCTGGCCTGTTCGACCGCCGTGCCGTGCAGCGCGCCCGCACCTTTGGCGAGTTCGATAATCTGGTCACGGCACCCCTGCATGGCTACCGCAACGTGCAAGACTACTGGGCGCGTGCCAGCAGCAAACCACTGCTCAAGCAGATCATGCGGCCAACCTTGGTGCTGAACGCCGTCAACGACCCCTTCCTGCCGCCACAAGCCCTGCCCGGCCCGGCCGATGTCAGCCAGGCGGTATGCCTGGAGCAGCCAGCCGAAGGCGGCCACGTCGGTTTTGTCAGCGGGCCCTTCCCCGGCACACTAGCCTGGCTACCCCAGCGTCTGTTAGCATTTTTCGATTCATACCAGCGCACCCAAGCGCACAGCAGAAAGCCCTCGCACCATGTCTGACATTCTGAAAAAAATCTGTGCCACCAAGGTAGAAGAAATTGCCCAGCGCCGCCCGCAACGCTCCCTGGCCAGCCTGCGTGCCGAGGCCGAAGGCCGCCACGGCGACCAGCGCGGTTTTGTCGCAGCCATCCGCGCCAAACATGCCGCCGGCCAGGCCGCGGTGATTGCCGAGGCCAAAAAGGCCAGCCCCAGCAAAGGCGTGATCCGTGCCGACTTCAACCCGGCTCAGATTGCACAAAGCTACGAGCAAGCTGGTGCCGCCTGCCTGTCCGTGCTAACCGATGCGCAGTACTTCCAGGGCCACGAAGACTACCTGCAGGCCGCTCGTGCTGCCTGCCAGCTGCCGGTGCTGCGCAAGGACTTCATGGTAGACGAGTACCAGATCTACGAAGCCCGCGCCATTGGCGCCGACTGCATCCTGCTGATCGCCGCCTGCCTGAGCCTGCCGCAAATGCGCGATTTCGAAGCCCTGGCGCAAGAGCTGGGCATGGCCGTACTGGTGGAGGTGCATGACGAGTACGAGCTGGAATCGGCACTACAGCTAGGCACCCCGCTGGTCGGCGTGAACAACCGCAACCTGCGCACCTTCGAAGTCAGTCTGGATACCACGCTGCGCCTGCTGCCGGAAATCGGCAAAGACCGCATCGCCGTCACCGAGAGCGGCATTACCCAGCCTGCCGACGTACAAAAGATGCGTGACCATGCCGTGCACACCTTCCTGGTAGGCGAAGCCTTTATGCGCCAGGATGACCCGGGCCTTGGCCTGCAGCAGCTGTTTGCCTGATAGTCATGAAAAAAGAGCAGCGCATGACACGCTGCTCTTTTTTCATCCGCTACTGGCACCCAAGTCAGCATCAGCTTGAACGCTCAGGCGTTGGCCACACAAAAAAACATATCAGGCAACTACAGTTCAGAAGGCCAGCAGCGCCGCAGTCTCTACTGATACGCTAGCAGGCGCTTACGCTCGTTCTCGCTGAACAGCTTCTGCTCTAATTCTTGCAAAGCCTGCTGCCTCTGCGGGCCAGACAATGCCTCATCCTTGGTAAGCTGCTCACGCTCCTGTTTCCATTGCTGCAGTTTGGTTTGCCACACCACCACCTCTGCGTCGACTGCAGCCAATCTTTGCGCTGCCTCAACCCCCACCATCTCGGCACGCAATGCCTGCAGTTGTTCTGGTGTACCACCTTTCTGACGCAGACTGCGCTCGGCGTCTGCCAACGCAATGTGCTGTATTGTTTGCAACCGAGCAGCACGTTGCTCTGGCTGTAACGATTGCTCCAGCTCATCCAGTTGACGGCGCTTTTCCGCCTCACTGAGATCCTGCCTCCGCTGAATCGCCATACGCTGCAAAACCAGCTCGTCCATGGCATCGCTACTGGCAAAAAGCTGTTTTAGCTCCTGCGGGGTGAAGTGCCGGGCACGAATCTGGCGCAGCAGCTGCAAACGTTGGCTCATCTGGCTGACCACATCGGCAGAGACCGGGCTGATAATCTTGCCCGCCTGCCCCAAGTCATTCAGATAGGCCAGATAGCGGTGAAAGAAATCCTGCGCATCTTGCAAATCCTTGCCACTGAGACGCGCTGCCAGTTGCTTTTCGATTTCCTGACGAATCTCCGGAAGGGTGCGCTCGCCTTGCGTGGCAAGATAGTAATCAAACAGCGCTTTCAGCTGCTTGGCATCCATCTTGCCACTTACCGGTACAGGCGGCAGACCATCTACCGATGTTTGCCGTAGCGAGGGGGCAAACACCCCCTCGGCTACAGGCTGCTCGGCACTACCCGACTGCCACCAATACGCGCCAGCCGATGCGGCCAACACCAGTAGCAGCCATACCTTGCCTTGCAGCCGCATGCTTATACCCCCAAGTTGCGCAGACGGTTGGCATGCTGACGGAACAGCGTGACAGGACTGGTCTCAAGAATGTTGCCCAAGCCGAAGAACATATTGGTCTCATCCAGATGGTTGAAACGGTAGTTGTCGCGAATGACCTGGCCCAAGTGTGACGAGCAAGTCCCTACCAAACCATCGTTGGGTTCAGCACCGAATACCAAGCCGGTTGCCGCTAGCAAAGGATCGCCCACATCCAGCGGGTTGGTGTAAGGCTGCGCACCCGACCACGAGAAATAATGGATGCCGTTGACTTGATAGGCACCTTCACCGCAAGCCGTCGTTGGCACTGCCTGCGGATGGCGGCTATTAAAGGCGAGTGTCCCCGGCGTAGTGAGCGAGTTCAACGTGGCTAACTCGTCTTGTGACAGGCTGCTGCCTGTAGAGAACAGCCGGATCATGCTGGCGAAAGCGCCGCCCGCGGCAGCGACTACTGACTCGGTCACAGAGCCTGGCGGAAGTACGCCACGCAGTGCATCTGCCACTTTAGAACCCTTGTTCACACCACCAACACTGGTCACAGAGGCAACCAAGTCTGGCCTAACCGATGCAACGTACCGCGAGGTGGGAGACCCCATGCTATGACCGATAAGGTTAACCTTCTGCGAACCGGTCATGGCGACAATGCGCTGTACCTGTTCAAGTAGCTGCTCGCCGCGTCGCTCGTAGCTGTCCGCAGGTGACACCTGTGCGATGTAAACCTGGGCACCACTACGCTGCAGCTCGGCAGGGATACCGTAAAAGTAATCCATACCAAGCAAACTATCGAACCCTAGTACCCCATGCACTAGCACGATGGGGTATTTGGTTTTGGTATAAGTAGCCTCACTCTCTGCCGGCACAGTGCCCATCCCGTGAGCGGATTGCAGGCTAACAGCCAGCAGTGCTGCAGTCGCCAGAATGCGTTTGGCGGCGATAATCTTGCGCATATGTTCTCCTCGATGAATGACGAGTGATCTTGTTGTCACTTGATTGACCACACTCAAAATTAGAGTGCATGCCCAATTTACACGCACGGAGAGAGACGACAAACCCGTAGACGACTGTTCTATAAATCAAAAAAACGATTGTATGATTTTCTCCACAGCTGTTTCGCATCAGAACGCTCAATGGTGACGGCTACGGATAGACATGAGCGAGGCTATATAAGCAATACAGAACGGCTTAAAAATACTATACTCACACTTCATTCTGTCATTGCGTTGTGTGTAAAGAATGCACAACATTTGGCCATCTACAAAGCAATACATTCGTATAAAAAGTTGCCGCCATTGAGCCAACCTTCCTATCGATAACGAGATTAGGCTACTATAAGCAGCTCATAGCATGACTCGGCCAACCGAACCCGACCCCGTACCCAATGATTGATATCAAAGCCATTCTTAGCGCCATTTCAGGCAGGAAAAAGACCTCAAGCGAGTCGACCGAGTCGGCAACCATGCTGGTCAAGAACTTGCCGAATGCCGAGTACTACACGGCGCTGGTCGAAATCATCAAGGCGGTGGCAAAGATCAACAAAGATGCCAACGTCACACTAAAAGACCGCATTAACACGCTCCTGTATGTCGATACACGAGCGGTGGAAATGCACAGGAAGTTGTGCAAGGAATTCCTGATCGGCGCATCGCGCTCCAAATCATTCCTGCCCAGCATCCTGGCCTATTGGACTGAGCTCTCCAATGGCTACCAACTCTGCTTGCGTCAGTTCCAGAGCAGCAAGAATGCCCAGATTGATGCCCAGATTGAGCGCGTTGCCATCCGGGCACTGCACCATCAGCTCAGCCTGATCAAATGGAGTGCCCTGCGCTACATCTCTGCTGATGGCAACACCTGGCAGCAGGCCTACCGGCTGTATCAGTTTGCCGAACAGCACGGCTTCCACGGCAAAGCCATTACCATGTACGAAGAGCAGGCTGAATCCACCTCTGGCGAACAGCTGCTGATTCAGGCTGCCATGCTGCATCTGGCGCAAACGGACAACCTGCTGACCATAGAGATCGAGGCCATTCACTTGCTACTGGCCCGGTTATCGGAAGGCATCAAGCTGCAAAACACCGCTTCAAAGAGCGACTTCCAGTACGTCATCAATCTGGAACTGCCCGCCCCGCCACAGCTGCTACGACGCGGCACATTGGGCAAAGGGTGCCGCTACTGGTCTGGTGACTTCGTGGTAAACCGCTTGGCCGACCTGATTCTGGATTTTGACCAAGGTATTCCCGAAGGTTTCAAGCAAGCACTCCCGGCCATGGATACGCCGACATGGCGCAACCTGCTGCAAAAGCTGTCGTCGCGCTGGTCGCAAGACGGGGGCAAATCCATGCGCCAGCACGAACGACTCAGCTCCAGTGGGCACGCCAAAGTTGAAATCGGCTTTGAGAAAATCGCCCACCACCTCAAAGTGAATCGCAGTGCGCTACCGCAAGATGAAATCAATGACGACTGGCGCGTGAATGATGCCAGCGAAGCGGGTTTTGGCCTGACTTATCTGGGGCGATCGGTCGAAAGCCTGATGATTGGCCGTACCATCTGGGTTTCATCCCGCGAATACCCTGGTCAGCTGTGCGTAATACGCCGTGTTCAACGCTTGGCGGAGGGTGGCACCCGTGTGGGCGTAGAAGTACTGGGTAGCCTGCCCTTACCCGTGAGCCTGAGTGAAGGCGGCGTCGATGGCAGCAACATCAGCAGTGGCTTGTACATTACACAGACCAATGCAAAAAAGGGGCAACGTGTTTTTCTGATACCGAAGCGGCTAGCAGACAATAGTAAAGAGCTGACCTTTGCGGCCAATGGCAAGTCATACCAGATTCGTATATTGCATAGCAACGCAACCTTCGAAGATTGCCAACAGGTAGAATTTGAAACACTGGAACGCCTGTAAACACACTACAGCTCATGAAAAAAGCCGGCTTTGCAGCCGGCTTTTTTGTTGTTGCGGCCAACCTCATTGTTGGCCGCAACAGGCTTATCACAGCACTTCGATAATACCGGCAGCACCCATACCGGTACCGATACACATAGTCACCATGCCGTGGCCTTGCATACCCGCATCGCGCATACCGTGAATCAGCGTAGCGGTACGGATGGCACCAGTTGCGCCCAGCGGGTGGCCCAGGGCAATAGCGCCACCATGTGGGTTAACCAGCGACATATCCAGCTCCAGATCACGCGCCACGGCCAAGGCCTGGGCAGCAAAAGCTTCATTCAGCTCGATCCATTTCAGATCGCTCTGCGCCAGACCAGCCTGTTTCAAGGCTGCCGGAATCGCTTCTTTCGGGCCGATACCCATGATTTCCGGCGGCACGCCTTTTACCGAGAAGGTAACGTAACGCGCCAGCGGTGTCAGGTTGAACTCTTTCAGTACGCGCTCCGATACCAGAATCACGGCACCAGCACCATCGGACATTTGCGAGGAGTTACCCGCAGTGACCGAACCCTTGGCATCGAACACGGTTTTCAGCTTGGCCAGGCCTTCCAGCGTGGTTTCGCGACGCGGGCCCTCATCGGTATCCAGCACACGGGTCTTGCTGACCACTTCGCCGGTTTCCAGGTTAGGCGTGCGATAGGTCACTTCCAGCGGGGTAATCTCGTTCTTGAACTTGCCGCCATCAATGGCAGCCAGCGCACGGCGGTGCGACTCAACTGCAAACGCATCCTGGTCTTCGCGGGACACGCCCCATTGCTGGGCTACTTTTTCGGCAGTCAGGCCCATGCCGTAAGCGATGGCATAGTTTTCGTCTTTGGCGAACACTTCCGGGTTCAAGGAAACCTTGTTGCCCATCATCGGCACCATGGACATAGACTCGGAACCCGCCGCGATCACCACGTCGGCTTCGCCCAGACGGATACGGTCGGCGGCCATCTGCACAGCGTTGATACCGGACGAGCAGTAACGGTTGATGGTGATGCCGCCTACAGTATTAGGCAGACCAGCCAGCAGCACGCCAATACGTGCCATATTCAGGCCTTGCTCGGCTTCCGGGAAAGCGCAACCTACCACGCAATCGGAAATCAGCTTCGGGTCCAGCGTAGGCACCTGGGCCAGCGCACCGGTAATAACGTGTGCCAGCATATCGTCCGGGCGTACATGGCGCATCATGCCACGTGGCGCCTTGCCTACCGGGGTACGGGTGGCGGCGACGATGTAAGCTTCCTGTACTTGTTTAACCATTTTTTAAATCTCCTTCCGGCAAAGCTGGCTTAGCCCCTCAGCCGCCAGCTTGCCCGCATTCTGGCTGTGATTAGTTACGCAGTGGTTTGCCGGTAGTCAGCATATTGGCAATACGATCCTGGGTTTTGCTGGATTTCAGCAAGGTCATGAATGCCTTGCGCTCCAGGTCCAGAATCCACTGCTCGTTCACCAGCGTGCCCTGCTCTACATCCCCACCGGTCATCACATCGGCAATCAGGCCGGCAATGGTAAAGTCATGCTTGCTGATGAAGTTACCTTCCAGCATGTTCACCAGCTGGCCCTTGATGGACGCGGCACCGGCACGGCCGGCAACGGCAAACTTGCCACCGGCCATCGGCGGACGGTAGCCCGATTCGTACATGGACAGCGCTTGCTGTTTGGCAACATGCAGCAACTCGTAGCTGTTGAACACCACATTGTCAGTAGCACGGAAGAAACCGATTTCCTGCGCTTCGTGTGCACTGGTCGCCACTTTGGCAGTAGCAATCGCCATGAAGTAGTCCTTCAGCGCAGCCAGCACATCACCTTTGGCTTCGCGGGCGGCACGTACGGCAAACTCTTTGCAACCGCCACCACCTGGCAGCAGACCCACGCCCACTTCAACCAGACCCACGTAGGATTCCAGCGCAGCCACCACCTTGTCGCAATGCATGGCAAACTCGCAACCACCGCCAAAGACGTAACCTTGGGTAGCAGCAACAGTCGGAATCTGGCTGTAACGCAGACGCATGGACGTTTCCTGGAAGCGACGCACCATGGTGTCGATGGCATCCCAGTCACCCATCATGAAGGCTGGCAGCATGGACTGCAGGTCCGCACCTACCGAGAACGGCTCTTCGGTTTGCCAGATCACCAAGCCCTTGAAGCGAGCTTCGGCGATATCCAGCGCAGCATGCACACCATCAATTACGTCCGGGCCAATCGCGTGGGCTTTGGACTTGAACGACACCACCAGTACTTCATCGCCAGTAGTGAAGGCACGCACACCGTCGTTCTCGAATACGGTTTCACCCAGCAGGCCATTGGCCTCGCCCAGCACTTTTGCCGGGGCGAGCTGACGTGCGTACACGTCCAGCGTGGAGCGGCCTACCAGCTTGCCAGCGGCTGCATCAAACGAGCCATCGGCAAAGTGCACGCCCGCACGGTCAGCTTCCAGTGCCCAGGCTGGCAGGTTGGCCGCAGCCAGCGACTTGCCGGCTTTCACGTCAGCATCTACCCACTCGGCCACTTGCTGCCAGCCGGCGGATTGCCAGGTTTCGAACGGGCCGGCAGACCAGCCAAAGCCCCAGCGAATGGCAAAATCCACATCGCGTGCGCAGTTAGCGATATCACCCAGGTGGAAGGCGATGTAGTGGAATACGTCGCGGAAGCAAGCCCACAGGAACTGCGCCTGCGGGTGCTCGCTCTCGCGCAGCTTTTTGAATTTTTCGCCCGGGTTGGCGATCTTCAGGATTTCTTTGACAGCGTCATCGCCTTTCTGGCCGGCACCAACGTACTCACCTGTAGCCGGGTCGATGACAAACATCAGTTTGCCTTCTTTTTTGTAGATACCGCGCTTGGTTTTAGCACCCAGGGCACCGTCAGCGATCAGCTTCTGCAGCCATTGTGGCGACTGGAACAGCGCGTGCCACGGGTCTTGTGGCAGGGTGTCCTGCATGGTCTTCACCACGTGGGAGAAGGTATCCAGGCCCACCACGTCGGCGGTACGGAAAGTGGCGGACTTCGGGCGACCCAGGCGCGGGCCTGTCAGGTCATCCACGATATCAAAGCGGATACCGAACTTCTCTGCGTTGGCAATGGTTGCCAGCATGGAGAACACGCCAATGCGGTTCGCCACAAAGTTCGGGGTATCTTTGGCGCGGATCACGCCCTTGCCCAGCGTAGACACCAGGAAGCGTTCCAGGTTGTCCAGAATACCGGCGTCAGAGCCCACACACGGAATGATCTCGACCAGATGCATGTAGCGCGGCGGGTTGAAGAAATGCACACCGCAGAAGCGTGGCTTCAGTGCCGCCGGCAGCGAATCGGCTAGCTGGTTGATGGACAGACCCGAGGTATTGGTAGCGAAGATGGTTTGCTCGCCCAGATGCGGGCCAACCTTGGCATACAGGTCTGCCTTCCAGTCCATGCGCTCGGCAATCGCCTCGATCACCAGATCGCAGTCTTTCAGCAGATGCAGGTGGTCTTCGTAGTTGGCTGGCTGGATAAAGTTCACCGCATCCTTGTTGGACAGCGGGGACGGCTTGAGCTTTTTCAGGCCTTCGATAGCTTTCAGCGCAATTGCGTTCTTGTTGCCTTCTTTAGCCGGAAGGTCGAACAGAACGGTTGGCACCTTGGCATTAACCAGATGAGCGGCGATTTGCGCCCCCATCACGCCGGCACCCAGAACGGCTACCTTGCGCACGATGAATTTGGTCTGAGACATGGTTTCCTCGGTTGTCTTAACGAACAAACATGGTTAAAGGCTTCCCGGATTATAGATTCCGGGTAAGCAATCTGTGGAAAGATCTGATTTAGAGTATCTGAACCAAAATTCAGCATCTTTTCCAAAAAAACACGGCTTTACATGGCCGTGTTTAATGCGACCAACGTGAGTTGGCCGCAATGATCCGTGCATCAGAAGCGCTGGTTGTACTGTACGCCGATAATCTGGGCATACGACTTGTAGCTACCCTTCAATGTTGCCTTGCTGGAGGTGCAAGTCACAGAAGAAACGGTAGCACCATCGCACCAGTCATTATTGTTGGTGTTAGACGATTTGATCTTAACGAAGGTGTAGGCAAAATCTACCGAACGGTCTTTATCCAGTGCATAGTTACCACCCAGAGACAACCAGTAACGATCGTTATCAGGAATGGACGGTGTACGCAGGCTCTCATTAGCAACCGGTGTTTCATCATAGGCCACACCAGCACGCAGTTTCAGACGATCGGAATACTTGTTCGCCACGCCAAGCGAGATACGATCGGTGTCTTTCCACTTTTCAGGGGTAATGCTATCTGGCAGCGTGTTGTCAAAATCAATCCGCAGCTCCTGGAACTTCGAGTGGAAAGTGCGGGTGTAATCACCCATCACATCCCAGCGATCATTCAGGCTGTGGAAGAAATTCAGAGACAGCGAGTCCGGTGTTTTTACTTTCAGCGAAGCATTGCTATTAGTCACGGCCGCTCTGGCGGTAGCCAAACCACTAGCAGCCGCAGCAAGGTTACCCGCTGCTACACCCATGCTAGTCAAGGCATTAACAGTTGCAGTTGCATCTGAAGGTTTCAACGCCCACTTGGCATCGCCTTTAAGGGTGTGCTCAATCGCAGAACGATAAGCCAGACCTACACGAGTCCGATCATTGATATCGTACAGCACACCGAAGTTGTAGCCGAAACCCCAATCATCTCCGTTTACATCAACAGTACCATCCAGTGCCGAATTACCGGAAATCTGGGCAGCAGCAGCCAAATGGGCTGCTGTTGTCAAGCCACCGGCGGCCCTAGC
This sequence comes from Vogesella perlucida, assembly GCF_979366545.1. Classification (NCBI taxonomy): domain Bacteria; kingdom Pseudomonadati; phylum Pseudomonadota; class Betaproteobacteria; order Neisseriales; family Chromobacteriaceae; genus Vogesella; species Vogesella perlucida. The sequence goes on along the minus strand of NZ_CEETRO010000006.1, from coordinate 118,058 downwards.
CGCATTAACCAAGCTGGTACCCGAGTCCACACCTTTAACAAGCTTGCCTTCGATATGCTGAGCACTAATGCCCACACCAACAGACACTTTCTCGGACAATTTGAACGCCAAGCTTGGGTTGAATGTGATGGTCTTGAGCTCGGTCTCGATAATGTTATAACGACCAACCCAATCACGATCGTAGGAAGTTTTAGAGCCAAAAGGAACGAAAATACCCAAACCAGCAGTCAGCTTATCATTCAGCTGATGGGTAACATAAAGATGAGGCACAGCGGCAGGGTCAACGATCTTGCCACCATTACCACCCTTGATCGCCACGCCAGCTGCTGTGGAAGAACCATTATTGGCAAACTCGACATGCGGTACCACAACGTTCAGCACACCCGAAAAATTGGTACCTTCGAGCTTTGTCATCCCAGCCGGATTATAAAAAATAGTCGAGGCATCATTCGCTTCGGCACCATTGGCGTTAGCGGTGGACTGCGCACTGACAGACTGAGTACCAAAATGGTAGCCGGAGGCCATTACGGCTGCGGAAGCACCCATCATCATCACGGACAGGCTGAGGTGTTTCAGTTTCATGTGTTATTCCCTCTGTGCATTGTTTGTCATGCTGTTGTGACCGTACTGTATCGTCGATCTAACATTGATACTACCAGACTAGATAAGTATTTCCAGCATTTTCGAGCATTCGTTCCAAACGGTCGTTTCACCGTTATCTTGAAACACACAATGCATCAGATGAGACGGGATTGGCCATCGGCATCAATAGCGACGTATGTGGCGATAAGGTCCGTAATCACCACCACCTCACCTGACATACGCTCCGCTTCCACCTCCAGTTTCAGCGTGACGGATTTCTGCCCCAGCCGCAAACAGCTGGCGTAGATGGACACTACATCGCCCACATGAATGGGTTGGGCAAACTGGAACGCATTCACTGCCACGGTGGTGACCGCACCTTTGGCAATGCGCTCGGCAGATGTTGCACCAGCCAGGTCGATCTGGTGTAACAGCCACCCTGCCTGCACGCGACCGTGCGCATTGGTACTACGCGGCTCGGCACGCAAGCGCAGCACTGGCTGGCGCGCGGATTCAATCGGGTTGTTTTGCATGTTTGCCCCTCCTGATGTCACTCTGCCTGCAAAATGACATCAGCAGGAGGGTGGGCTTTCGCCCACCCCACTTACATGCTAGTGCATCAGAAAATCAGGCGCTGCAACAATTGCTCGTCGTGGTGCTCCATCTTCATGTCGAAGTCGTCCACCATGATGACATCGCGCTTGAGTTTGCGTGCACGTGTTACCGCATCAAACTCTTGCTGGGTAATGATGCCACCAGCCAAAGCCTCAGCCAGACGCTCGCGCGCAGTAATGGCTTTAAACTTGCCATCGCGGCCCAGTTTGCGCAGCTTCTGCTCTACCGGCTCGGTTTCCAGCATGGCTTTCAAGGCTGGCACCAGCACACCAACCGGGTCGGATTCGTCAGCCGACACAAACATGCCTTTGGTCAGACGGTCGCGGGTCGGGCCCAGCTCCATCAGGCTGCGCGCAACCTGGGTGCCAACGCGGTCGCTGGCCGGCTTGAGGGTCAGACCCCACGGAAAGATCACCTTGCGCAGCACTGCGGCCAACACGCGGCTTGGCAGGTTTGCCAGGAAACCATCCATGGCCTGCTGCAGGTCGTACAGGGCGGTTTCTACCGCCCATTTCAGCACCGGCAGGTCTTCTTTCTGGGCACCATCACGCTCGAAGCGCTTGAGGCAAGCCGAGGCAATGTACAGATTGGACAGCATGTCACCCAAGCGAGCAGACAGTTTTTCGCGGAACTTCAGCGAGCCACCCAGGCTGAACATGGCCATGTCGGACAGCAAGGCAAAAGCACTGGAGAAACGGGTGAGCTGCTTGTAGTAAGTAGCGACATCGCCGCCTTTCGGGCTGCCGACAAATTTGGCGCCAGTCAAGCCCATCCACAGCGAGCGGAACACGTTGCTGATGACGAAGTTGATGTGGCCGGTAATGGCCTTATCGAACTCGGCGCCATCATTGGCCATGGCGGCTTTCATTTCACGCAGTACAAACGGATGGCAACGGATGGCACCCTGACCGTAAATGATCATGGAGCGCGTCAGGATGTTGGCACCCTCTACCGTGATGGCAATAGGAATCGCCTGGTAAGCACGCGCCAGATAGTTACGCGGACCCAGCACCACGGCCTTGCCACCATGTACATCCATGGCGTCATTCAGCGTTTTGCGCATGCGCTCGGTATTGTGGTATTTGAGCACAGCAGACAATACCGACGGCTTCTCGCCAATATCCAGCGCGGTCAAGGCCAGGTCTTGCGAGGCTTCCATCTGGTAGGTAAAGCCACCGATACGCGCCATGGCTTCGTCTACGCCTTCGAATTTGCCGATGGACAGACCGAACTGATCGCGGATGCGGGCATACGCACCGGTGGTATAGGAAGCTACCTTGCCGGAGGCTACCGACATGGCAGGGAGGGAGATGCAGCGGCCTACCGACAGGCACTCCACCAGCATGCGCCAGCCTTGGCCGGCAAAATCGCGGCCGCCGATGATCCACTCCAGCGGAATGAACACATCTTTACCCCAGGTCGGGCCGTTCATGAAGGCAGCACCGCCCGGGAAGTGACGACGGCCAATGCACACGCCTTCGTGCTCGGTCGGTACCAGCGCGCAAGTAATGCCGATATCTTCCTTGTCACCCAGCAGGTGGTCCGGATCGTACATCTTGAATGCCAGGCCCAGTACGGTCGCCACGGGCGCCAGGGTAATCCAGCGTTTTTCCCAGCTTACGCGGATACCCAGTACGTTCTCGTGGTGCTGGCCGCTGCGCGGGTCGGTGTAGCTGCCACGGCATACCACACCAAAGTCAGGGATCGCACCGGCATCGGAGCCCGCATACGGGCTGGTCAGCGCAAAGCATGGCACATCCACGCCTTTAGCCAGGCGCGGCAGGTAGTAGTCTTTCTGCGCTTCGGTACCGTAGTGCTGCAGCAGCTCGCCGGGGCCGAGGGAGTTCGGCACCATCACCGACACAGCTGCCGTACCGCCACGGGTAGCGATCTTGGTCACCACTTTGGCGTGCGCGTAGTTAGAGAACTCCAGACCGCCGTATTTTTTCTTGACGATCATGCCCAGGAAGCCCTGGTCTTTAATGAACTGCCACACTTCTGGCGGCAGGTCTTTCAGCTCGTGCGTGATCTTCCAGTCGTCGATCATTTTGCACAGCGCTTCGGTCGGGCCATCGATAAAGGCCTGTTCTTCGGCGGTAAGCTTCGGGTCCGGGAAGGACAGCAAGCGGTTCCAGTCCGGCTTGCCGGAGAACAGGTCACGATCCCACCAGACGGTACCGGCGTTGATCGCTTCCTGCTCTGTCTGGGACATGGCAGGGGTGATTCTTTTGAAGATGGTGAACACCGGGCCGGTGAACACGGCGCGGCGCAGTGGGGTAAGGTTCAATATCGCCGCGATGACGCCGAAAACGGCCCATACGGCAACAGGAACCTGGCAGCCCCAGACAAACTGCAGGCTAGCAAGCCAGCCTGCAATGGCGATAGTCCAGGCAATGACAGGCGCGCGGAAGTAAGCCAGCGCGCCCATCAGCAGGACGAGAATAACGGCAGATGTCATTATGGTTAACCCTCGTGTTGACCCTGTGAAAAGTCAATCAGATGGGCGCCGTCAACCCTGCCACGACAAAAGGTACCAGGTGTTTCACGATCATGTCCGGGTCGCGGGCGGTCACCACTTGGCTACGGACAAAAATCTTCAACACATCATTACCGGCAAAGGCGTTGAACATTACGCTGAAAGCGAAATGCATGCGCCATGCGATATCTTCGGCCCCAAACTGGGGTAATGCACGCTGAAACGCACTGGTATAGCGCTGTACAAAAATACTGTACTGCTGATTCAGTGCCTCGCGCAGCAGGCGGTGATTCTCTACCAGCGTGCGCGACATCAGCCGGACAAACAGCGCCCCGCCCCTCGCAGGGTCTTTAGACAGGGCCAGGCACGGGCGGATGAAGCTCACCACCAATTGCTCGGCTGTCAGTGTTTGTCCAGACTGCTCAAGCGTATCCAGCTCGGCCAGACAGGCCGCCACGAAGGGGCCGATACGGCGCATGAATACGGACTCGAACAGCGCATCCTTGGAACCAAAGTGGTAATTCACCGCAGCCAGATTAACCTCTGCCTGCTGTGTAATCATGCGAAGCGAAGTAGCCTCGAAACCGTGCTCGACGAACAGACGTTCTGCGACGTCCAGAATTCGTGTTGCGGTATCGGGTTTATTCGCTTCCATGCTGTCTTGCACCTTGATCGGGGTAAGTAATTGCGTCGCCTTGCTCATCATGACTTTAGAACAAGCGTTTGAAACTTACGTTTAAAATTGACGCATGTCAAGAATTGCATCGCCTAGCCTTTATAATTTTTGCAATCAAAAACGGCAGTCTTCAGTTTAGACTGCCGCTTGATTGAAATAACTGTTTCTTTACAGACCGCGCAGCAAATCTGCTTTCAGGTCTTCTATGTGCTCCAGCCCTACCGCCACGCGCAGCAAACCCTCGGTAATACCCGCTTCAGCGCGGGCCTGCGGGGTAATGCGTGCATGGGTGGTCGATGCCGGGTGAGTCAGCGTGGTTTTCACGTCGCCCAGGTTGGCCGTACGGGAGATCAGCCGGATGGCATCAACCACTTTCCAGGCTGCTTCGCGCCCGCCTTTTACCTGGAACGACAGTACCGCCCCGCCACTTTTCTGCTGGCGCTGCGCCAGCTCGTACTGCGGATGGTCTGGCAAACCGGGGTAAAACACTTTTTCCACCGCAGGCTGCTGCTGCAGCCACTGCGCCAGCGCCAGCGCATTGGCTGAGTGCTTTTCCATGCGCAGATGCAGGGTTTCCAGGCCGGATAGCAACACCCAGGCATTGAACGGTGCCAGCGACGGGCCTGCAGTACGAACGTGCAGATACACCTGTTCCACCAGCTTGTCGCTCCCCACTACCGCGCCACCCATCACACGGCCGTGGCCATCCAGGTACTTGGTGGCAGAGTGCACCACCAGATCGGCACCCAGCTTGATAGGCTGCTGCAGGGCTGGCGAGCAGAAGCAGTTATCCACCACCAGCAAGGCCCCTGCTTCGTGTGCAATGGCCGCCACGGCGGCAATGTCTGCCAGATCGGTGAGCGGGTTCGATGGTGTTTCCAGGAAAAACACCTTGGTATTCGGCTTGATGGCCGCGCGCCAGGCGTCCAGGTTGGCCGCATCGACATAGCTGGTTTCCACGCCAAACTTGGCCAGCACACCATTGAACAGATTAATGGTGGAGCCAAACAGGCTGCGCGAGGACACGATGTGGTCGCCGCTTTTCAGCAGGGTAAGCATGGTGGCCTGGATAGCCGCCATACCGGTAGAGGTAGCTACAGCACGCTCGGCACCTTCCATCGCGGCCAGGCGCTGCTGGAACGCTGCCACGGTAGGGTTGGTAAAGCGGGAATAGGTAAAGCCGTCGATTTCGCCCAGAAACATGGCGGCAGCCTGGGCGGCGCTATCGAAGGTAAAGCTGGAAGTAAGCTGCAGGCTCTGGCTATGCTCGCGATACTCGCTGGTTTCGCGGCCAGCACGGATGGCCAGGGTTTCCGGGTGCAGGCTCAGACAAGGGTCGTCACTGGACATGTTGGGTCTCGACACGGGCGATTGAATACAAGGCCTAACGATAACAAGGGTTGGCCGCAGCGGCCAACCCTTGTCGTTATAAGCACATTACATCAGGTTTTGCTCAGCCACATTCAGGTTGAGGTCTACCATCTGGCTGCCTGCATCTTCGCCATCTTTCGCTTCTTTGCCAGCAGATTTGCCCTTGCCGCGCGCCGCCTCGATCGCATCCAGGTACGCTTCGTTGATGTCGCCGGTAATGTAGCAGCCGCTAAAGCACGAAGCTTCAAATACGTTCAGCTCGCGATTCAGGCTGTGCACCGCTTGCTCCAGCGCGTCCAGATCCTGGTAAATCACCGCGTCGGCACCGATTTCAGCAGCGATTTGCGTCTCGTTGCGGCCGGTAGCCAGCAGCTCGGCGCGGGTTGGCATATCGATACCGTAAACGTTCGGGAAGCGTACCGCCGGAGCAGCCGAGGCAAAGAACACCTTCTTGGCGCCAGAGTCACGCGCCATCTGCACGATTTCTTTAGAAGTAGTACCGCGCACGATGGAGTCGTCCACCAGCAGCACATTGCGGCCGGCAAACTCCATCGGCACCGGGTTCAGCTTCTGGCGCACCGATTTCTTGCGTACTGCCTGGCCCGGCATGATGAAGGTGCGGCCAATGTAGCGGTTCTTGATGAAACCTTCGCGGTACGGCAGGCCCAGCGCATTGGCCAGCTGCAGCGCGCTTTGACGGCTGGAATCGGGGATCGGGATCACCACATCGATTTCCATATCAGGGTACTGGCGGCGGATCTTCTCGGCCAGCATCTCACCCATCACCAGGCGCGACTGGTACACCGACACGCCGTCGATCACCGAATCCGGGCGCGCAAAGTACACGTACTCGAACAGGCAAGGCGCCAGCTGGGTTTTCTCGGCGCACACTTTGGACTGCATCTCGCCGTCGAAACGTACGTACACACACTCGCCGGGCAGCACATCGCGCAGCACCTTGAAGCCGGAGCAGTCCAGCGCCACGGATTCGGAGGCAAACATGTACTCGGTACGGTTATCCACTTCGTTGCAGCCCATCACCAGCGGGCGAATGCCGTGCGGGTCGCGGAATGCTACCAGGCCGTAGCCGGCGATCATGGCCACCACGGCGTAAGCACCCTTCACGCGGCGGTGTACCGCCTCTACCGCGCCAAACACGGCGTCAGCAGTCAGCGAGGCACCTTCCACGCGTGCGGCGATCTCGTGCGCAAACACGTTCAGCAACACTTCCGAGTCGGAATTGGTGTTGATGTGGCGCAGATCGTTGCGGTACATGTCCGACTTCAGCTCGTCGGTATTGGTGAGGTTGCCGTTGTGTGCCAGCACAATGCCGAACGGCGAGTTCACGTAAAACGGCTGCGCTTCGGCCAGGCAAGATGCCGAACCGGCGGTGGGGTAGCGCACGTGGCCGATACCGGCATTGCCCTGCAAGGAGCGCATATTGCGGGTACGGAATACATCCCGCACCAGACCGCTGCCTTTGTGCATGTGAAAGGTCTTACCGTTGGCCGTAACAATACCGGCTGCGTCCTGACCACGGTGCTGCAACAACTGCAAACCGTCATACAACAGCTGGTTTACGGGTGTCTGACCTACCACCCCAAGAATTCCACACATAGTTAATCCCCAGACTACACGAGTAAAAACAAGGGGTGACGATGCCAACGCATCGCCACCCCTCTATTGCAAAGCTATGAAAAATTCATTTTCTGCGCCAAGGCATCCGGCAGCCAAGGCTTGGCTGCCACCGCCACGGCCTGAAATGGTGACACCAGCAAGGCATCTTGCCAGGCTGGTGACTGCGGCAGGTTACTGAGCCCACCCAGAATCATCACCACCGTCACTAGCAGCATGCCGCGTATCAAGCCGAATACGGCGCCAAAAAAACGGTTTACCCCACCCAGCCCCACTGCATCCAGCATGACCGTGAGCGAAGCCCGCAACACGCCTGCCAGCAGCCACACGCCCACCAATAACAGCAGGAAAGCCGCTACCAGGCGCAGGCCATCGCCGGGCAAGGGGATAAAATCAGCCACCATGGGCGACAGGCTACGCGCCGACCAGAAGGCGATAAGCCATGAAAACAGTGACAGCACCTCGGCCGCCAGCCCGCGAAACAGTGACAACATGATAGAGCCGGCAATCAGCGCCAGAATCAGGTAGTCCAGCCAGGTCATTCCGCCCCCACCACAATGCCGGTCACCCCGGCCTTGCTCAGGCGGCGCATGGCAGCATCGGCCTCTTCGCGCGATTTGAATGGCCCTACGCGCACGCGCGTGACCTCACCCTTGCTGGTTTGCACCTTGCTAAAACGGGCAGCCACACCGGCTGCGGCCAACCTGCTACGCAAAGCATCCACCTTCTGCGGGTCGGACAAAGCAGCAAGCTGGATACTGAACTTCTTGCCACCTTCGGCCTTGGCGGGCGTGGCTTCGGCGACAGTTTCTTTGGCCGGCTTCGCCGGCTCGGGATGTGCCTCACGCCCTTCCAGAATAGCCATCGGGTCGGGGGCTTTTTTCTCGGCGACGGGCTTGGGCTTGTTGTCCTTGGCGGGTCCTTTCGGCGCAGGCTTAGGCTCGGCCTTGGGCTTGGCCTGTGGTTTAGGCTCGGGCGGCACTTCAGGCTTAGGTGCCGGTTTGGGCTCTGGCTTGATAGCCGGCACTGCCGCTTGTACCACCGCTTGTGTTGACGCAGCAGGTGCAACTATCGGCACAGGCTCTGCCACAGGCGGCTTGGCCAGCACAACAGGCGGGCGAGCTGCAGGCAACGAGGCAGTTTCCGGTTCGTCTGGCGGTAGTGTGGCCAGCAAATCCGTCACGGGCTGCGAGGCCGCCACCGGGGGTGCAGGTGGTGCCACCACTGCGGCAGGTTGAGAAGCAGCCTGCAAGCCGGTGATGTCTACCGCCTCCGGCTTCATGGCCTGCTCCGGCAAGGCATCCACCACATTCCACAGTACCGCTGTAGACAAGCTCACCATCACGACAGCGCCCACCAAGCGGCGGCGCGCTCGCTTGCGCAGCAACAGCAATTCGTCATGGGTGGAAAGTGCCATCAGGTGTCCTTATGATGCGCGGTGAAGGCGATGTTCCATCACCTCGGCCACGGTGTGGAAAGAGCCGAATACCACGATTCTATCATTCTCGCCGGCCTGCGATAAGGCGGCATCCCAGGCCAGGGGTATCGTTTGGTAACGGCTAACACCCTTTACCCCCAGATTTTCCAGCTCGTTGGCCATGTCTTCTGCCGTGCGGCCGCGCGGCATGCCCAGCCCACCCACCAGCCACACGTCGAATTCGTCCTTCAGCAAGCCCACCACCGCAGCCATGTCTTTATCAGCCAGCATGGAGAACACGGCGATGCGTTTGCTGGCAAAGGCCATGCGCTTGAGGCTATCGGCCAACGCACGTGCCGCATGCGGGTTGTGGCCGACATCAAGAATGGTAAGCGGGCGGCCCGGCAATACCTGGAAGCGCCCCGGCCAGTCCACCTCCAGCAGGCCGCGCTTGATGGCGCCAATACCTACCGGCAGCCAGGTTTTTACCGCCTCGAGTGCCGCCAGTGCCGCCGCGGCATTCACCATCTGGTATTCGCCACGCAGCGCCGGGATAGGCAGCGCGTGCTTGTGCACAGCGCCCATATGGAACGACCACTGGTTGTCCATGCGCGTAATGCCGAAATCGCGCCCTACCAGCTTCAGGTCCGCACCCAGGTGCGCAGCATGGTCCAGCAGGCTTTGCGGCGGGTTGGGGTCGGCGCAAATGGCCACTTTACCGGCGCGGAAAATACCGGCCTTTTCAAAACCCACCAGCTCGCGCGTATTACCTAGGTAGGCCTGGTGGTCCAGATCCACACTCACCACCACCGACACTGCGGGCTCGAAAATGTTTACGGCGTCCAGGCGGCCACCCAGCCCTACTTCCAGCACAGCCACATCAACGCCCTCTGCCATAAAGGTATGCATGGCGGCCAGGGTGCCGAACTCGAAATAGCTTAGCGAGGTGTCGCCACGGGCATCATTGATGGCCGCAAAGCTATCCACGATGCGCTGGTCGCTCACCGGCTGCATATCGATGGCAATGCGCTCGTTGTAGCGGATGATGTGCGGCGAGGTATACGTACCCACCTTGAAGCCGCCACGACTCAGCATGGTAGACAGCATGGCGCACACCGAACCCTTGCCATTGGTACCGCCCACGATAATGACGGGAAAGCCCGGCTGCAGGCCCATGGCATCCCGCACGGCGGCCACGCGGACCAGGCCCATATCGATTGCCGTTACGTGCAGACCTTCCTGATACTGCAGCCAGTCTTGCAGGCTGCTGTCGCGATGTGGTGGGGTGTTCGTACTCATTCTCTAATTTTCTTCTGCAAGGTTGGCCGCTGGCGTACGGCACCACTGCACGTAGACACGCAGCGCCCGGTGCGTCTGGGCCGGCACGGCATCGCGCCACACCAGCAGGGTCAGGTCTTTTTTATCGGCCGTGCGGCCACACAGCACCACCAGCCAGGGCAGCGCCACACTGGCGGGCAACACGGCCACCCGCTGCAGCTGCACATGGCAGGCACCACGTGCATCCACGGTAAAACTGCCCACCCGCCCTGCCATACCGCTACTGCGCAGCAAGGACACACTGGCCAGGCCGCCGCACAGCAGCAGCACCAGCTGCGATTGCGTATCCAGCACGCTGGCCGCGGCCAGCAAAGCCAGCCACATCAGCAATAGCACCCCGCAAGCCAGCCGGCTGGTCGCCAGGTTGGCCGCAAAAGGCGGGATGGCTGTCTGATGCACGGCAGGCTACCAATCAGGCTGGGTCAACCGGCGAGTTGATGATGTCAGCGTCCACGGTATCCAGCAGCGTGGAGTGGATCTCGACATCGAACCATTCCCAGAAGGTTTTCAGCGAGCGGTCTTGCGGCCACAGCGACTCGTCTTCGTACCACGATGCCAGTTCCAGGCGGAACAGCTGCTCGAAAATCTCGTCTACGTGGGCCACGGCCTCTTCCGGCTCGTCGAACTCCGGCAGCAGGATCACGGTACTGTCTGCGCGCAGCGTATCCAGCGTCAGCTCGATCATGTCGTTGTCCGGCACGGCGTTGAGCCACGCCAGAAACGGGGCTTTGGGTTTGATTACGGCTACCGATCGGTCAACAAAATACATGGCGAATCCTTTCACAGATACCCGCCGGCAGGCAGGCTTCAAGTTGGCGCGCATTGTAGCAGCCACAGGGCGGCAGGCGAAGGGCAAACACACGCTCATGCTACAATCGCCACCATTGCAATTGCCCCGTACACCCACAATACATTATGGCCCTGATTACCGTAGATAACGCTTGCCTTGCCTTCGGGCACCATGCCCTGCTGGACAAAGTGGACTTTTCGCTGGAAAGCGGCGAGGTCGTCGGCCTGATCGGCCGCAATGGCGCTGGCAAATCGTCTTTACTGAAAGCCATCGCCGGCACGGTAAAGCTGGACGATGGCCGCATCATCCAGCAAAGCGATATCAAGGTAGCCTACGTCCCGCAAGAGCCGGTATTCAGTGACGGGCACACCGTATTCGAAGCCGTCGCCGAAGGCCTGGGCGCGCTCAAAGCCCTGCTGACCGACTACCACCACCTGACACAGCAGCTGGCCGACCCTGCGGCCAACCACGAAGCCGTACTGGCGCGCATGACCGACATCCAGCACGCACTGGAAGCGCACGACGGCTGGCAGTTCGACGCCCTGATCAGCACCACCCTGTCCCACCTGGGGCTGAATGCAGACACGCTCGTCAGCGAGCTGTCCGGCGGCTGGAAAAAACGCGTCGCCCTGGCCCGCGCGCTGGCCGCCCGCCCGGACGTGCTGCTGCTGGACGAGCCTACCAACCACCTGGACATGAGTGCCATCGAGTGGCTGGAAGGCCTGATCAAGAACTTTGCCGGTAGCGTGCTGCTGATCACCCACGACCGCCGCTTTCTGGACAACATCGCCACCCGCATCATCGAGCTAGACCGCGGCCTGCTGCGCAGCTACCCCGGCAGTTTTGGTGCCTACCAGGTACGCAAAGCAGAAGAACTGGCTGTAGAAGAAGAACAGAACCGTATCTTCGATAAATTCCACGCACAGGAAGAAGTGTGGATCCGCAAAGGCGTAGAAGCACGCCGCACCCGCAACGAAGGCCGCGTGCGCCGCCTGGAAGAAATCCGCCGCCAGCGCGCCGCCCGCCGCGAGCGCGTAGGCCAGGTCAACTTCCAGCTGGACGCCGGCGAGCGCTCCGGCAAGCTGGTGGCCGAGCTGGAGCATGTGAGCAAGGGCTTCGAAGGCCGCACGCTGATCAAGAACTTTACCAGCCGCATTCTGCGCGGCGACAAAATCGGCCTGATCGGCCCCAACGGCGCCGGCAAAACCACGCTGTTGAAACTGATTCTGGGCGAGCTGGAAGCCGACAGCGGCAGCATCAAGCGCGGCAGCAAGCTGGAAGTAGCCTACTTTGACCAGTTCCGCACCCAGCTGGACGAAGAAACCAGCGTGGCCGACATCATCAGCCAGGGCAACGATTTTGTGGAAATCTGCGGCCAGAAAAAGCACGTAATGAGCTACTTGGAGGACTTTCTGTTCTCGCCACAACGCGCGCGCAGCCCGGTGCGCTCACTCTCCGGTGGCGAGCGCAACCGCCTGCTGCTGGCGCGGCTGTTTACCCGCCCGGCCAACGTATTGGTGCTGGACGAACCCACCAACGACCTGGACATCGATACCCTGGAGCTGCTGGAAGAGCTGATCGAGCAATACACCGGCACCGTCTTTGTGGTCAGCCACGACCGCGCCTTTCTGGACAACGTCGTCACCCAGGTGATTGCCTTTGAAGGCGAAGGCCGGCTGGAAGAATACCCTGGCGGCTACCAGGACTGGGTAGACACCAAAGCCCGCATGGCCGCCATGAAGCAGGATACCCCGGCGCGCAAAGATAACCTGGCGGCCAACGTGGATGCGAAGCCGGAACGCGACCGTAGCGCCCGCACGCAGAAACTCAGCTTTAACGAAAAGCGCGAGCTGGAGCGCCTGCCGCAAGAGATCGCCGACCTGGAAAGCGAACAAGCCCAGCTGAACGAGAAACTGCTGGACCCCAACGCCTACCGCAGCGCCCCGCTGGAAGCACGCGGCTGGCAAGCGCGTATCGAAGAAATCGACCTGCTGCTGCTGGAAAAACTGGAGCGCTGGGAAGCACTGGAGGCAAAACAGGCATGACGAAACGCACCACCCTCGCGCAGCTGGCCAGCCGCCAAGGGCTGGTGCTCTGGGCCACGGCGCTGGCACTGGCGGGCTGCGCCAGCGCCCCACCCACCCCGAAAAAACCGGCCAAACCCGCCAGCCGGCCCGGCATTAGCCTAGCCGGCCTGCAAGCCGAGGGCGCTGGCCGTGAAATCCTGATGTACACCCTGAGCCTGCTGGATATCGATTACAAATTTGGCGGCAGCAACCCGGAAGCCGGGCTGGACTGCAGCGGCATGGTGGCCTACATCTACCAGAACGCCGCCAAGGTAAAGCTGCCACACAATGCCGCGCAGATCGCCAGCCTGGCCCGCCCCATCGACAATAGCCGCATGCGCGTGGGTGACCTGGTGTTCTTCAACACGCTGGGCAAACCGTTCTCGCACATGGGCATCTACATCGGCGACGGCAAGTTCGTGCACGCGCCCCGCAGCAATAGCGTGATTCGCGTGGACCGCCTGGACAACAGCTACTTCGCCGCCCGTTACGAGGGCGCGCGAACCCTGTTCGACTGAGATGGACACCGCGCGCTGGCAGCGCTGGCAAACCCTGCGCCCGCGCCTGCACCGCGACGGCATCAGCCTGCCCGCCGCGCTGCTGCTCAAACAGCTGAAAAGCTGGCTGGATAGCGACGAACTCACGGTGGAAGACCTGCTGCTGGACGAACACGGTGCGGTTTTCTGGCTACACCTGCACCACCCCGCCGCCACCATCCTGCAGCTGCACTGCCAGCCCGAACCCGTCACGCCAGGTGACGACAGCCTGCGCCTGCGCTACCACCTGCAAGCTGACGACATGCAGCCCGGCCTGCGCGGCCACTTGCTGGGCAAGGCAGCCAGTCTGGCTGCCAATAGCGGCATGGCCACGCGCCTGCTGCAAAGGTTGGCCGCATCCCTGCCGTGGCTGGCCATAGACCAACAACACCTCACCCTGCACTGGCGCGACATACCCACCGTACAACGCTGGCTGCACACCACCGTGCTGGGTTACCAGCCGCTACAAAGCTGGCGCATAGCCGCAGTGCACACCTGCCACGACTGCCTGCGTTTGCAGCTCAAACGCCGCCAGCCAGACAACCAAGGGTAATCCCCTACCCGTTTGTACTTTGCAAGTGCCACGCCCTGTGTTTCTATAGCAGCAACCGATAACGGTAGCAGCCTTGGAGAAGGCTGATAAAAAGCAGCTAAAGCTGTAAAAACACTACACAGGAGAAAACCAGTGCATTCACTGCTTGCCTTGTCGCGTCTGATCGACGCGATCAACGCACGCGTGGGCCGGGCTGCGTCATGGCTCGTGCTTGTCGTCGTGCTCATCAGCGCCGGAAACGCGGTCATCCGCAAGGCGTTCGACATCAGCTCCAACGCCTTCCTTGAAATCCAGTGGTATCTGTTCTCGGCCGTGTTCCTGCTGGCCGCGGCGTATACCCTGCAAAAGAACGAACACATCCGCATCGATTTGCTGGCCGGCAAACTATCCAAGCGTGGTCAGGCCATGATCGACATTATTGGCACCGTGTTCTTCCTGTCCCCGGTCTGCGTGATCATCATCATGTATGGCTGGCCCATGTTCATGGACGCCTGGGCAAGCGGCGAAATGTCGTCCGACGCCGGCGGCCTGATTCGCTGGCCTGCCTTCCTGCTGATTCCGGTAGGCTTCTCGCTGCTGCTGGCGCAGGGCGTGTCCGAAATCATCAAGCGCGTAGCTTTCCTGCAAGGCCTGGCTACCGACCCTTCCGAAAAAAACACTGACGTTCACAAGGAGCCGGTATGAGCCTCGACATGCTAGCCCCCATTATGTTCTGCTCGCTGATCGCCTTTTTGCTGATCGGCTACCCGGTAGCTTTTGCCTTGGGCGCGGTCGGCCTGCTGTTCAGCTGGATCGGCATCCACTTTGAACTGCTGCGCCCCGAGCTGCTGCAAGCCCTGCCCAACCAGGTATACGACATCATGCGTAACGACACGCTACTGGCGATACCGTTCTTTACCTTCATGGGCTTGATACTGGAACGCTCCGGCATGGCAGAAGACATGCTGGATACCATCGGCCAACTGTTTGGCTCGGTACGCGGCGGCCTGGCCTATGCGGTGATCTTTGTCGGCGCCCTGCTGGCTGCTACCACCGGCGTAGTGGCCGCCTCGGTAATTTCGATGGGCCTGATCTCGCTGCCCATCATGCTGCGCTACGGCTACGACACGCGTATTGCCACTGGTGTCATCGCGGCATCCGGCACCCTGGCACAGATCATCCCGCCATCGCTGGTGCTGATTGTGCTGGCCGACCAGCTGGGCACCTCGGTAGGTGACATGTACGCTGGCGCCATGGCACCAGGCCTGCTGCTGTGCCTGTTCTACGCCATCTTTATCTTCCTGATCACGCTGTTCAAACCACAGTGGGCCCCAGCCCTGCCACCCGAGGCGCGCACCCTGCGCGGCGCACAGCTGGCCAAGCGCGTAGTCCTGGTGATGATTCCGCCGCTGCTGCTGATCTTCCTGGTGCTGGGCACTATTTTCCTGGGTATTGCCACGCCTACCGAGGGCGGTGCCATGGGCGCAGTCGGTGCCATCATCCTGGCGCTGATGAACAAACGCCTGGACATGAAGCTGCTGCAACAAGCCATGGACTCCACCGTGAAGCTGTCCACCTTCGTGGTGTTCATCCTGATCGGTGCCCGCGTGTTCCGTATCGCTTTCCTGGGCGTTAACGGCGACCAATGGGTAGAGCACCTGCTGACTGGCCTGCCAGGCGGTGCTACCGGCTTCCTGATCGTTGTGAACATCATGGTGTTCTTCCTGGCGTTCTTCCTGGACTTCTTCGAGATCGCCTTCATTCTGGTACCGCTGCTGGCCCCGGTAGCACAGAGCCTGGACATCAACCTGATCTGGTTCGGGGTGATTCTGGGGGTGAACATGCAGACCTCCTTCATGCACCCGCCGTTCGGTTTTGCGCTGTTCTACCTGCGTAGCGTGGCACCCAAGGAAGTGAAGAGCACGCAGATCTACTGGGGTGCCGTACCTTACGTGCTAATCCAGATGGTGATGGTAGGGCTGCTGATTGCCTTCCCGAAACTGGTAACCGGCTCGCTGCATGAAGAAGTCAAGACCAACGCAGAAGACGCCGCCGCCATCATGCAGCAGATGGACAGCGCCCCGTCCGCCGAGCTGCCAGCCGACATTCCGGCAGCCGACGCCTCGGCCAGCGAAGCCTCGGCACCGGAGAGCAGCCAGTCTGACGACCTGCTCAAAGAGCTGACAGGCAAATAAACCACACAAAATGAGGCGACAGATGTCATGTCGCCTCTATCGAAACAAGCTGCTGGACATCGTATCCGGCAACAAATAGATTTTCAGGCAAACCACAAAGCCTGAGAGCACAGCAGTAAACAACACTAGGAGATCACTGTGGAAAGACGCTCGTTTCTGAAGAAAGCCGGTGCAGCCGGCCTGGCCACCGCAGCGGTGGCAGCCCCGGCGCTCGCCAATGACGGCCCAACCGTCCGCTGGCGCCTGGCATCCAGCTTCCCGAAAAGCCTGGATACCATTTATGGCGCAGCCGAACAGCTAGGCAAACGCGTTGCCGAGCTGACCGGCGGCAAGTTCCAGATCCGCTCCTTCCCGGGCGGCGAGATCGTACCGGGCACCCAGGTGCTGGACGCAGTACAGAACGGCACCGTGGAATGCGGCCATACCGCCAGCTACTACTACGTGGGCAAGAACAAAGCCTTTGCGTTTGACACAGCCCTGCCCTTCGGCCTGACTTCCCGCCAGCAAAACGCCTGGCTCTACTACGGCGGCGGCATGGCGCTGATGCGCGAGTTCTTTGCCAAATACAATGTGGTGAACTTCCCCGGCGGCAACACCGGCACCCAGATGGGCGGCTGGTTCCGCAAAGAAGTGAAATCCCTGGCCGACCTCAAAGGCCTGAAAATGCGTATCCCGGGCTTTGGTGGCGAAATCATGGCCGCACTGGGCGCCGTACCGCAAACCCTGGCCGGTGGTGACATTTACCCTGCGCTGGAAAAAGGCACCATCGACGCTACCGAATGGGTAGGCCCGTACGATGACGAGAAGCTGGGCTTCTATAAAGTAGCCAAGCACTACTACTACCCGGGCTTCTGGGAACCGGGCCCGAACCTGTCTTTCTATGTATCCAAGAAAGAATGGGACAAGCTGCCACCAGCCTATAAGGCTGCGTTTGAAGTCGCCGCAGCGGAAGCCAACATCAGCATGCAAGCCGAATACGATGCCAAGAACCCGGTAGCACTGGTGAGCCTGCTGCAAAAAGGCACCAAGCTGCACCAGTACCCGGCCGACATCATGAAAGCCGCGCAAAAAGCCGCCTTCGAGCTGTACGAAAAAGAAGCCAGCACCAACCCGGATTTCAAGAAAATCTATACCGAGTGGAAGAAGTTCCGCACCTTGCAGCACGGCTGGTTCAACCTGGCCGAGAACAAGCTGGAAAACTTCATGTACGCTAACAAGGTGAAGTAAGCCTTGAACAAAAAAGCCGCGCACTGCGCGGCTTTTTTCATTTGCCTATACTGCATGGCGTACACGGACAAACCAAGGAGCCCCCATGCGCAAGCTTATTCTGGTTTTATGGCCATCGTTCTTGACCGCCCTGCTGGCCACCACCTGCTTCTTCTCGGTTTTCGACCCCTACGAGCTGGCACTGCATGGCAAACAGCTTTTCCGCGATGAGCTCAGCGCCTATTCGGTATTCTTTCTGCTAGCCTGGCTTTTTGGCGGACTCAACGGCTTGATACTGCTACAGCTGAACAAACCCGCCAGAGACATCAACGGCTTTGATGCCCCACCCGTGGACCCGGACGCTTACCAACGCGACTAAACCGCAGACACCGCCGTCACGATCACGTAGTACTTGCTTACCGGCTCCAGCACACGAAACTCGCCGCGAAAGCCCGCCGGGATCACCGCTGCCTCACCCGGGCCAAATGTCTCGGCATGCCCTGCCTCGTCTACAAGACATACGCGGCCGGTGATCACGGCAAAAAATTCGTGTTTGTTATCGGCAAAAGCAATGCGCCAGGCACCGGTTTCGCACGACCAGATGCCCGCAGCGCACACGCCATCTGTGCTGTCATAGACCGGCCAGGTATGCCGCAACGGGTTACCTGCCACCAGCCGCTGCGGGTTGGGACGGTCTTGTTGCGGCACGATATTTTGCTGGCTGATACGAACAATTTTCATGACATCTCCCATAAACAAAAAGGTTGGCCGCACGCTGCGGCCAACCTTGCTTCACTGACAACCCACCTGCATTACAGCAAGCCCAAACCCTTGAGCATCACCAGCAAGATCAGCAGCGGGGTCACAAACTTCAACAGCACATACAGACCTGCCACCACCTTGCCATTGGCCAGTCGGCCTTCGTTGCTCAGCGCGGCGGCCATATTGCCCTTGCCCCACACCCAGGACACAAACAGGCAGATGAAAATCCCGCCCAGCGGCATCAGGATATACGACGAGATATAGTCAAACAGGTCGAAGAAGGTCATGCCGAACGGTTTGACATCGGCCAGCAGGCTGTTGGACAGCGCGCAGGTCGCACCAATCAGCGCCAGCAACAGCAGGTTGATCAGCGTGGCTTTCTTGCGCGATACACCCAGACGGCCTGCCATCACCGATACCGGCACTTCCAGAATGGACAGCATGGCACCGGTAGCGGCCACGGCTGCCAGCACAAAGAACAGCACCATGAACAGGTGGCCCATCGGCATGCTGGCAAACACCGCCGGAATGGTAATGAACAAGAGCGACGGGCCCGCCTCCGGCTTGAAGCCGAAGCTGAATACCGCCGGGAAGATGGCAATACCGGCCAGCATGGACACAAACAGGTCGGCACTCATTACGCGCAGCGTGGTAGCGGGAATGTTCTGGTCATCACGGAAGTAGCTGCCATAAGTCATCATGGTGCCCATGCCGATAGACAGCTTGAAGAAAGCCAAGCCCATAGCCACCAGCACCACTTCGCCGGTGATCTTGCTCCAGTCCGGGGTAAACAGGAACGACAGCCCATCCATGGCGCCCGGCAGCATCAGGCTACGCGCACAAATCACCAGCAGCAGCAAGAACAGCACCGGCATCAGCTTTTTGGTCACCGCCTCGATACCCTTGGCCACGCCCATCAGCAAAATGCCGCCAATCATCAGCAGCACGGCCCACTGCCACAGCAGCGACTGCACCGGGTCGCTAATCAAGGCACCAAACGCAGCCGACGTCACCGCCGGGTCGCTGGACAGGATGTCGCCGCGCACTGCCTTGAACACATAGGCAAACACCCAGGCGGCCACTTCGGAATAAAACGACATGATCAGAAAAGCGGCGATCACCCCAAAACCACCAATCAGCCACCACGGCTGGCCAGCGGGGGCCAGGGTACGCAAGGTGGTCACCGCATCGGCCTTGGCCTTACGGCCCAGCATGATCTCGGCAATCATCACCGGCAGGCCTACCAGCAAGGTGGCCAGCACGTAGACCACCAAAAAGCTGGCACCACCGTTGGCACCGGTAACGTAAGGAAACTTCCAGATATTGCCCAGCCCCACGGCTGAGCCCAGCGTTGCGGCCAGCACGCCAAAGCTGGAGGTAAAGGCGTCCCGGCTATTGCCCGCAGTCTGTTGTGCTGCGGGTCTTGTTTCGTTTTTCATATGCGGTCCAACGTCAAAACCAATAACAAACCCGCCCTGCTTGTGACAGGGCGGGTACTCGGCCCCTTATTCGGGAGCAGGGATTCTGAGGCTGGACGCGTCGGGCGTAAAGTAGTTTACCGCCGCTTTATGCCTGTTTCAGGCGCAAGAACAGCTGATCCAGCCAGGCATCGCAGGCCGCCAGCTGCGCCTGGGCGACAAATTCATCCGGGCGGTGCGCCTGCTCGATAGACCCAGGCCCGCACACCACGCAAGGGATGCCGGCCTCGTGAAAACGACCGGCCTCGGTGGTGTACGCCACCGCATCGTGGCTGCAGCCTTGGCATAGCGCCTCGACATGGCGGGTAATTTCGCTACCCGGCGTGTATTCGAACGGTGGGCAATTCACCAGGGCTTCGAACTGGATATCCGCCTCGGGCGCCACCTGCTGCATCTCGGCCAGCAAAACTTGCGCATAGTCTTTGACGGATGCCACAAAACGCTCGTGCTGATCACCCGGCAACCAACGCATCTCGAACACGAACTCGCAGTCCTTGGGCACGATATTGGCCGCATTGCCGCCTTTTATCAGCCCGGTTTGCAGCGTGGCAAAGGGCACATCATATAAAGGGTGGCGACTACCGAATGACTGCTCGGTATCCGCCAGCTTACGGATGTGCGTCACCAGCCGCGCCGCATACTCGATTGCATTCACCCCCTGCGGTGTGAGCGACGAATGCGCCGCACGGCCACACACGTGCACGCGGTAGTGCGCGATACCCTTGTGGGCGATCACCGGGCGCATCATGGTAGGCTCCCCGATAATGCAACCCGCCACCGGCACCTGGCGGGCGATCAGGTCATCGATGAGCCGCCCCACCCCCAGGCAGCCGACTTCCTCATCATAGGACAGCGCAATGCCCAGGCTGCGCGTCATGCCACCGTCGGCCTGAAGCTGCTGCCAGCGCGGCACGGCGGCCAGCACGCAAGCAATAAAACCCTTCATGTCGGCACTGCCGCGACCATATATCCGGCCATCGCGCACGGTCATGTCAAAAGGCGGAAACTGCCATGACTGGCCGTCTACCGGCACGACATCGGTATGCCCCGACAGCACCACGGCAGGCAGCGCCGGGTCACCGATATGCGCAAACAGGTTAGCCTTGGTTTTTTCATCATTAAATGTGAGCGTACTTGCCACGCCATACTGCTCAAGCCAGCTCGCCACCCACTGGATCAGCGCCAGGTTAGAGTCGCGGCTGGTGGTATCAAAGGATAACAATCGGGACAGGATCGCTTCGGTGTGGGGCAGACAAGTCATGGCGGGTGCCTTTCAACAGGTGGTGTGCTATGGGCAGCATACCCAATTGCCAGCGGCATGCAAACTACGGCAAGCTGGCTTTTTCGGCTAAAAAACCCGCGCCAGGCTTGGCAGACCGGTCTAAGGCATGTATTATGCGTTCTCTCTACGGCGGGCCCCCCCGCATTGTACGGTAGCCAACCTGGTCAGGTCCGGAAGGAAGCAGCCACAGCTATTCAGTGCAAGTGCCGGGGTTCAGGCTCGCCACCCCTCCCCCCTCGTCTTATCCGTTCCTCTGCTTCACAAATTTTGATTGAACTAAATTTGTTGATCAAAATCTATTGACAATCCCTAGAGCATTTTTCTTTTGATCGCTTAAAAATACTGCTATCATATGCAGTACATAAAGGGACTCGGCAATGACCTTGTTCCATAGTTTCATCTTTAAAACGTCACCCGGATAGCATCCGGATCCCTGAATTGAACAGAAGCGAGGAACGCTATGAAACTGTTTGACAAAATCGCCAATCCACGTGAAATCCGCCGCAAACTGGGCCTGAACCAGCAAGAATTCTGGAGCCGCATCGGCGTTACCCAGTCTGGCGGCAGCCGCTACGAAAGCGGCCGCAACATGCCCAAGCCAGTACGCGAACTGCTGCGCCTGGTCCATGTTGAACAAATCGACCTGACAAAAGTACGTCGCGAAGATTTCGAAATCGTGGAATACCTGAAAGAGACCCACCCTGACCTGTACAAGAGCCTGCGCAAAGCCGTACGTGCCCGTATGGATGCCCAGACCGAAGGCAGCGCAGATACTGCCGAAGCCTGATCGTCAGCGTGTGAAAACCCCGGCTAGTTGGCCGGGGTTTTTTTATGGCTAACAAGCCAGCCCGTCAGTCATCACCCGGGTTGCGCACCAGCAGCACAGGCACATCCGCCTGCTTTAACACGCCCTCCGCCACACTGCCCATCAGCAAGTGCAGCAAGCCCCCCAGGCCGTGCGTCCCCATCACCATCAGGTCGGCACCCCAGCTATTGGCATCTTCGACAATCACGCTGGCAATACGGTCGCCCCAGCTTTCCAGAATATGCGACTCTGCCGTGAGCCCCTGCGCCAGCACCTTGGCATGGCATGCGGCCAACACCTGCTCGCCAGCCTGCTTGATAGCCCCCTGCAGCTCGGCCGCATCCAGAAACTCGGCACCGCCCCAGCCAAATTGGGCCAGATCGACCACATGCACCAGACGCACCGCCGCGCCGACTTCTTTCGCTAGCTTGCATGCCTCAGCCAGCGCCAACGCAGATGTGGTGCTGTCGTCTACCGGAATATAAATACGCTGATACATATGACCTCCTGTCTCACGTGTTATTCAAGTCTAGCGCAAGCCATCACACAGGGATTGATAAAGATTAACAGCAAGCGCAGTATTACATCATTGGAATAAGGACAATCGCATGGCTCGCATCGTACTAGACCTTCCGCAAAACATGGTGTTCCGCACCGAACTGCAAGTCGCCATTGCCGACATCAACTACGGCGGCCATATGGGCAATGACGCTGCGTTGCGCCTGGCACACGAAGTACGCTTGCGCTGGCTCAAATCACTCGATTACACCGAGCTAAATATCGAAGGCTTCGGTATTATCGTTAGTGACGCTGCGGCAATGTACAAGGCTGAAGTGTTTCATGGCGATACACTGTGCTTCGAACTGGGCCTGACAGACCACAACCGGTACGGCTTTGATATCGTCTACACCGCCAGCAACACCCGAACTCAACAAGAAGCACTACGCATCAAGACGGGTGTGGTGTTTTTTGACTATCAACAACGAAAAGTTGCCCCGGCCCCCATGGCATTCACTGCCCGGCTGGCGGCACACGAAAAAGGAAACGCGCCATGAAAAAATACGCGCCAAACAGCCCGGAAGCCCTGGCACGCATTCTTGCCATGTTCATGATTACCGATGGCAATATGGACCCGCGCGAAATCGAAACCCTGGAAAACCTGCACGTCTACGAGCTGCTGGGGCTGAGCCGCAAAGACTTCATCAAGGTACTGGTAGATTACTGCGATGATATCTCCGATGAAGCCGAAGAAGACGGCACCATCCACCTGCTGGCCTCCGAGCGCACCAACGTCATCCTGGATGGCGTAACCGAGCGCAACAAGCGCGTGATCTGCTGCGCACTGGCGCTGGACATTTGCAAATCGGACAATACAATCAGTGATCCGGAAATGCTGCTGCTACGCCACATGATGCACTACTGGCACATTACCCTGGACGACCTCCAGGCCGAGCTGGCAAAAAACTAAGCCAGCCACCGACAGCAGCCGCCGCCAGGCGGCTGTTTGCATTTATGCATAACAACACACAGGCTAAACCATGACAACCCGCTTCAACGGCACCGACAACTACATTGCCACCGATGACCTGATGATGGCCGTCAACGCCGCCATCACCCTGCAGCGCCCGCTACTGGTAAAAGGCGAACCCGGTACCGGCAAGACCATGCTGGCCGAGGAAATTGCCCGCGCACTGGGCAAACAGCTGATCGTGTGGCCGATCAAATCCACCACCAAGGCACAGCACGGCCTGTACGAGTACGACGCCGTGTCGCGCCTGCGCGACTCGCAGCTGGGCAATGACAAAGTGCACGACATCCGCCACTACATCCGCCAAGGCAAACTGTGGCAAGCCTTTGCCAGCGACGAGCAGGCCATCCTGCTGATTGACGAAATCGACAAGGCCGACATCGAATTCCCCAACGACCTGCTGCGCGAGCTGGACCAAATGGAGTTCTTTGTGCACGAAACACAAGAATTCATCAAAGCCCGCCATCGTCCCATCATCATCATTACCTCGAACAATGAAAAAGAGCTGCCGGACGCCTTCCTGCGCCGCTGCTTCTTCCATTACATCCGCTTTCCGGACCGCGACACCCTGCAACAAATCATCCAGGTGCACTACCCCGACATCCGCCAGCAGCTGGTACGCGAAGCGCTGGAAGTGTTCACCGGCATTCGCGATATGAACGGCCTGAAAAAGAAGCCCACCACCTCCGAACTGCTGGACTGGCTGAGGCTGCTGGATAGCGAAGGCATTAGCGAACAGCAGCTGCAACAGCACCGCGACAGCAATACCCCGCCCCCCATGGCCGGTGCATTGCTGAAAAACGAGCAAGACATGCACTTCTTCGAGCGCCTGATGCAAATGGCCAAAATGCGGCGCGGCTAATGGACGCACACTGGCAAGCCCTGATTGACGCCTACGACGACCAGCTAAGGTTGGCCGCACGCAGCGAGCACACCCGCATCGCCTACCGTCGCGACCTCACCAAGCTGGCCGAGCTGCTAGGCAGCAGCCAGCCCGAGCAGACCGACGGCCCAGCCATCCAGCGAGCCCTGGGCCAGCTGCGCCGCCACGGCCTGTCGCCGCGCACGCTGGCGCGCATGTTGTCTACCTGGCGCAGCTTGTTTGAATGGATGATCCGCCGCGAATGGCTGGCGGCCAACCCTTGCGCTGGCGTACGCGCCCCACGCGCCGGGCAGCGCCTGCCCAAGACGCTGAGCGTGGACAGCGCCATGCAGCTGCTGGACGCCCCCGCCGAGGACGAGCGCGATATACGTGACGCCGCCATTTTCGAGCTGATGTACTCCTCTGGCCTGCGGCTGTCCGAAACCGTGTCGATCAACCTGGCCGACATCGATCTGCGCGAAGCCCTGCTAAAAGTACAAGGCAAAGGCAACCGCGAGCGCATGCTGCCCATCGGCAAACAGGCGGTCGCCGCACTGCAACGCTGGCTGCCACTACGCCAGGCTGCCGACGGTGAGGAAGCGCTATTTGTCTCCAGCAAAGGCGTACGCATCAGCAGCCGCCAACTGGCGCGCCGGCTGGAACGCTGGGCGCTGCACAGCGGCAGCGAACAGCACGTGCACCCGCACATGCTGCGCCACTCCTTTGCCAGCCACATGCTGCAATCCTCTGGCGACCTGCGCGCGGTGCAAGAGCTGCTGGGCCACGCCAACCTGGCCACCACGCAGATCTACACCAGCCTGGATTTCCAGCACCTGGCCAAGGTGTACGACACCGCCCACCCGCGCGCCAAGCTGGGCGATAAAGACAAACAGTAAGGCCGAACAAGCATGGCCGTCCGGCACGGCGCCAAAAGAAAACCCCCTGCCACCGGCAGGGGGTTTTGTCATGGCTTGCGGCCAACTTAGCGTGATTTCACAAAGGGCACGCCAATGGCTTTCGGCGCCACGGCTCGGCCCATGAAGCCCGCCAGCAATACCACGGTCAGCACGTATGGCAGCGCCTGGATGAAGGCATCCGGAATGCTGCCGATCAGCGGCAGCTCCACGCCCTGCAGGCGAATCTGGATCGCGTCGGTAAAGGCAAAAATCAGGCAGCCCAGCACGGCAGACCACGGGCGCCACTTGCCAAAGATCAGCGCAGCCAGCGCCAGATAGCCTTTACCGGCCGTCATGTCCTGAATAAAGGCGCCGGTCTGCGCCAGCACCAGGTAAGCGCCGGCCACGCCACACAGCGCACCACCGATGGCCTGAGCCATATAGCGCACACCCTTCACGCTGATACCCGCCGCATCTGCTGCATGCGGGTTTTCACCGACGGCGCGCAAACGCAGGCCGAAGCGGCTCTTGTACACCACCCAGCTCACCACAAAAATCAGCAGCAGGGCCAGGTACACCAGAATGTTATGGCCAAAGAAGGTTTTCAGCGCCGGACTGTGGGCAATGGCATCGGCAAACGGCAGGTCGATGGCGGTAAAGCGCGCCTCATCCGACAACGTAGGCGTGCGGCCACCCTGCTGGAACCAGGCCAGCGCCAGCACCGGGGTAACACCCGACACCATCATATTGATGGCCACGCCGGAAATCAGCTGGTTGCCGTTATAGGTAATCGACACCATGCCATGCAGCATGGCTACCGCCATACCGGCGGCAATGCCGGCACCCAAGCCCACCCACGGGGACTGCGCAATATACGCCACGCAAGCAGCAGCAAACGCTGCGGCCAACATCTTGCCTTCCAGCGCCAGGTCTACCACACCGGAGCGCTCGGAGAACAAACCGGCCAGCGCCGCCAGTACCAGCGGGGTACTCACACGCAGCGTGGCATCCAGCACACTAAAAATCATGTCCATGCTGTGCTCCTTACTGGTTCTTCAGCATGCGTTTGAACGCAGCCGATAGCGGGGTCTGGAACAGGTTTTCCAGCGCACCACAGAACAGGATGATCAAGCCCTGGGTAAAGATGATCATCTCGCGTGTAATGGCCGGCTTCTCGAACGACAAGTCCAGGCCGCCCTGCGTCAGCGCGCCAAACAACAGCGCCGACAGCAGGATACCTACCGGGTGGTTACGCCCCATCAGCGCCACCGCAATACCGACAAAGCCGATACCGTTGGTAAAGCCCATATTCATGCGGTGGGTCGAGCCCAGCAGCTCGTTGATGGCCGCCAGGCCAGCCAAGGCACCCGATACGCACATTACGGCGATAATCACCTTATCTACCGGGATACCGGCATAGCGGGCGGCTTTTTCGTTCAGGCCCACGGTACGGGTCACAAAGCCTTTCGGGCTATGCCACACCACCAGGTAAAACAGCACCAGGGCGATCAGCGCCAGGAAGAAGCTGGCATTCAGCGGTGTATTGGGCAGCTCGACACCCAAGGGCGCAAACAGCTCGTGCAGCATGGACACCCAGGCGTTCTGGGCGAACTCGCGGGTAGCCGGTGTTTGCGAGCCTTCCATGCGCAGCTTGTCGACCAGCAGCCAGGTCATCAGCGAGCTGGCAATAAAGTTAAACATGATGGTGGTGACCACAATGTGGCTGCCACGCTTGGCCTGTAGATAGCCCGGCACCAGCGCCCACGCCCCGCCAAACAGGATGGCGGCCAACATGGCCAGCGGAATCACCACATACGCCGGCAAGTAATCAAACTGCAAGCACACCAGGGTCACGCCCAGGCCGGCCAGATACATCTGGCCTTCGCCGCCGATATTGAACAGGCCGGCATGAAACGCTGCCGCTACCGCCAGGCCGGTAAAAATAAAGCTGGTGGTGTAAAACAGCGTGTAGCCGATGCCTTCCGGGTAACCAAATGCACCGTTAATCATCAGTTTCAGGCACTCCACCGGGTCTTCGCCGATCAGTGCAATCACCAGGCCGGATACAAACAGTGCCGCAAACAGGTTCAGCAGCGGCATCAGCCACAGGCTGGCCCAGCGCGGCATATTGGCTGGCTGACTCATTTATGTCCCCCCATCAACAAACCCAGCGAGGTGGCGGTGGCTTCAGCCGCCGGCAGCTCGCCGGAAATGGCACCACCGTTCATCACGATAATGCGGTCACTCAAGGCCATGATCTCGTCCAGCTCCACCGACACCAGCAGCAGGGCCTTGCCCTCGTCACGCAGCTGCATCAGGCGCTTGTGAATGAACTCGATCGCGCCGATATCCACGCCACGCGTAGGCTGGCCGATCAGCAGCAGATCCGGGTTAGCGTGAATTTCACGCGCCAGAATCACCTTCTGCTGGTTACCACCCGAGAACAGGCCGATACGGCGGTGCGTCAGCGCCGGGCGTACGTCGAACTCGTCGATGAAACGACGGCAGCGCTCGATGATGGCCTTGCGGTTAAACAGGAAGCCACGACGCACGCTCGGGTCATCGTGATAGCCCAGGATAGCGTTTTCGAAGGTCATGAAGTCCTTCACCATGCCCTCGCGCGAACGGTCTTCCGGAATATGGGCAATCCCCAGCTTGCGGTAGGCAGCCGCCTTCGGCTCGCGGGTTTTCAGCGTCGCCAGCTCCATGCCCTTGAACTGCACCGAGCCAGACGTGGCCTCGCGCATGCCGGACAGCACTTCCAGCAGCTCGGACTGGCCATTGCCGGACACACCGGCAATACCCACGATCTCGCCAGCATGCAGGTCAAAGCCGATATCCTTCAGCAGCGCTACACCACGGCTGTCTACCAGGTTCAGGCCGGAGACGCTCAGCACCTTTTTGCCCGGCACGGCAGCGGCCTTGTCCAGGTGCATGTTCACCTTGCGGCCAACCATCAGGTCGGCCAGGTCTTCCTTGGTAACATCTGCGGTGCGTACCTGACCCACGATTTCGCCAGCACGCATAACCGTGACATCATCGGTGATATCCAGCACTTCGCGCAGCTTGTGCGTAATCAGGATCACCGTCTTGCCCTGGTCGCGCAGCAAGCGCAGGATGCGGAACAGATCGTCCGCCTCTTGCGGTGTCAACACGGCGGTGGGCTCGTCCAGAATCAGCACATCGGCACCGCGATACAGCGTTTTCAGGATCTCCACGCGCTGCTGCGTGCCCACCCCCAGCTCGCCCACAATCGCGTCCGGGTCAACTTGCAGGCCGTAGTCCTGGTTCAGCTTTTGCAGATGGGTACGCGCGGCAGCCAGGCTGCCCTCCAGCGTCACGCCGCCTTCAGCACCCAGCACAATGTTTTCCAGCACGGTAAACGGGTCTACCAGCATGAAATGCTGATGCACCATGCCAATGCCCAGGCCAATAGCCGCATGCGACGAACGAATGCGCACGGCCTTGCCGTTAATCTTGATCGTTCCGGAATCCGCCTGATAGTAGCCGTAGATGATGCTCATCAGTGTGGATTTGCCGGCACCGTTCTCGCCAATAATGCCGTGAACGGTACCTTTGCGAACTCCGAAAGTAATGTTCTTATTGGCATGCACTTCACCGAAGTGTTTGTTCACGCCAATGAGCTCGATGGCTAATTCGGCCATAGTGATCTCGCTCTCGGTTAAAATGCCGTTTCCATATAGCGCCCTGCATACGGCAGGCACAACAAAGCGCGGCAAGCAGGGTATTGCTTGCCGCACGCGCCACGCGAAACGCGATAATCAGACAGTAGCCAGCCCGGCTGGCCACCTCCCCCGGCGGGCCGCATGGCAAGCCTGCCAAGCAGCACACGGGGACCTACCCCTCCCGGGCCAAGCTGCAGCCGGGTCGATCTGCAGCGACAGGCTTCACTATACCGCCACCGCAGACACAATAAAGTGCGGCAAGCAGAATGAACTGCTTGCCGCACAAGTCGTCTGGATCAAACAGACGATTACAACATTATTTTACCGGGCAGCTATTGCCAGCGCGGTAGTCAACCACTTTTACCTTGCCAGAAATGATGTCTTTCTTGGCCTGGTTCACTTTGGTTTCGATATCTTTGCTGATCAGCTTGCGGTTGTTCGCATCCAGCGCCCAATCCACACCGCCCTCTTTCAGGCCCATGGTCACCACGCCTGGCTTCCAGGTGCCTTTCTGGCCATCCAGCATCAGCTGGTAAACAGCATTGTCTACGCGCTTGAGCATGGAGGTCAGCACAAAGCCCGGGAACAGGTGGTTCTGGTTGGAATCCACACCGATACCCAGTTTGTTCTTGTCTTTGGCAGCTTGCAGCACGCCCATACCGGTACC
Source organism: Vogesella perlucida (assembly GCF_979366545.1). Lineage (NCBI taxonomy): Bacteria > Pseudomonadati > Pseudomonadota > Betaproteobacteria > Neisseriales > Chromobacteriaceae > Vogesella > Vogesella perlucida. The sequence goes on along the minus strand of NZ_CEETRO010000006.1, from coordinate 88,657 downwards.
GCCGGCGGCGTGGAATACCACGTCTACGCCACGGTCAAACTGGCTGCGAGCCAGCTCGCCACCGCGTGCCGGGTCGTTAAACGCTTGCGGGGTGGTGCCGGTCATGTTGGATACCACCTCGACCTTGGCATCGGCTGCCTTGGCGCCCTGGGTATAGCCACAGCCGAAAGCACGAATCAGCGGCACATCCATACCACCGATGAAGCCCACTTTTTTGGATTTGGACGCCAGGGTAGCCGCCATGCCCACCAGGTAGGAGCCTTCCTGTTCCTTGAAGATCACCGACTGTACGTTTTCACCTTTGGCCACATCATCCACGATGGCGAATTTCACTTTCGGGAATTCAGCAGCAACGGTCTGTACAGCCTGGGTAAAGGAGAAACCAACAGCAATGACCAAGTCAACGTTCTTGCGCGCCAGGTTACGCAGCACTTGTTCTTTTTGTGCTTCGTTAGCGATCTGCGCTTCGCGGTAAGCAACACCAGTGGCTTTCTTGAAACGTTCGGCGCCGGTGTAGGCTGCTTCGTTAAAGCTCTTGTCAAACTTGCCAGCCTGGTCGTAGACCACGGCAGGGGTAAAGGCAAAACTGGATGAAGCCGCAGCCATCAGGGTTGCAGCAGCAACAGCCAGGCTCTTTTTCTTGGTAATTTGCATGAGATGTCTCTCCCAACGTCGTGTCTGTAAAGTGGCTGACTCATAGTAGCGATAATCTTGCCGCTACACACGGCCAACATATTAGTAAAGCAGGCTTACCGTCGCATTAGCGCCAACGGGCCTGCCTCAATTATGCGAGCAGGGGCGTGATTATACGCATAGCCGCACGGTGCGACACCTGCGTTTTTGCATAAATATCACACCAACAGCACACAAAAAGCATTTTTTATTGCGATTGCACCGCGCCCTGTCCGGAAAGACAGCTCTGCAAAAAGTCCAGCACCCACACAACCGCCTGAGCACGCACTGCATCACGGTCGCCATCAAAATGACAACAGCGCGTCTGCGTGCCAGCCGCATGCGCCACGGCAAAACATACGGTTCCTACCGGCTTTTCTGCCGATCCGCCGCCTGGGCCCGCAATGCCGGTAACCGCCATGGCCCAGTCGGCCCCGGCCAGCGCACGCACCCCTTCCGCCATGGCAGCAGCAACCGGCAAGCTCACAGCACCGTGCGCCTGCAATGTTGCCTGCGGCACGCCTAACAAACGCTGCTTGGCTTCGTTGCTATACGTCACCACAGACAGATCGAACCAGGCAGAGCTGCCAGGAATGGCGGTCAGCGCTGCCGCCACGCCGCCGCCGGTGCAGGACTCGGCTACCGTCACACGCTGCCCTGCTGCGGCCAACTGTTGGCCCAGCTGCGCCGCCAGCTCATGCAGATGCATGGTTGCGCTCCATAAAATGACGCATCAAGCCGCGGGTAGAGGCATCGTGAGCCGCGACTTGCCCTGCCTCCAGCTCGGATAGCAAACGGCTGGCCAATTGCTTGCCATACTCGACGCCCCACTGATCAAACGAGTTCACCCCCCAGATCACCCCCTGCACAAACACCTTGTGTTCGTACATGGCCAGCAACATGCCCAGGTTGTAGGGCGTTACCTTGTCCAGCGCGATGGTATTGCTGGGCTGGTTGCCCGGGAACAGTTTCTGCGGCAGCAGCATATCGAGCTCGTCGCCACTGATATGGCTCAGCTCTTGCAGCACTTCCGCCTCGGTCTTGCCGCGCATCAGCGCCTCGGTCTGGGCAAAGCAGTTGGCCACCAGCACCCGGTGCTGATCACCCACCGGGTAGTGCGTATTCATGGCAATAATGAAATCGCACGGCACCAGGCGCGTGCCTTGGTGCAAGAGCTGGAAGAATGCATGCTGGCTATTCACCCCCTCCTCGCCCCAGATCACCGGGCCGGTGTCAAAATCCAGCTGCTCGCCATAACGGCCCACCCGCTTGCCGTTGGACTCCATATCCATCTGCTGGATATGTGCCGGCAAGCGGCGCAGGCCGTGGTCGTAAGGCATGATGGCGTGCGTATGCGCGCCATAGAAGGTGTTGTACCAGATACCAATCAAGCCCAGCAGCACAGGGATATTGCGCTCGAACGGGGTGTTAAAGAAGTGCTCGTCCATCCGCGCGCCGCCGGCCAGAAACTCGGCAAAACGCTCTGGACCAATCTGCAGCATGACCGGCAAGCCAATCGCCGACCACACGGAATAGCGGCCACCCACCCAGTCCCAGAAACCGAACATATTGTCCGTATCGATACCAAATGCCTGCACCGCAGGCGCATTGGTGGATACCGCCACAAAATGGCGAGCGATATCCGCTTCGCCCGCATGCTGCAAAAACCAGCGCCGCGCCGCCTGGGCATTCAACAGGGTTTCCGGCGTGGCAAACGATTTCGATGCCACGATAAACAGCGTGGTAGCGGCATCGCACTGCTGCAGCACTTGCGCCAGATGCTGCCCGTCCACATTGGACACATAATGGAAAGTCAGCGCCGGGTCGGCATAGGGCTTGAGCGCCTCGGCCACCATCAGCGGCCCCAGGTCTGAGCCGCCAATACCGATATTCACCACCTGGCGCACACGTTGGCCGCTAAAGCCCAGCCACGCCCCCGAACGCACCCGCTGCGCAAAGGCTGCCATACGCTGCAGCACCGCATGCACCTGCGGCACAACATCCTCGCCATCCAGCGGCAGGCTGGCATGCGCTGGCAAACGCAAGGCGCTATGCAGTACAGCGCGCTTCTCGCTGATATTGATACGCTCACCGGCACGCATTTTGCGCATCCAGCCAGGCAGGTCTGCTACCTGGGCCAGCTCTTGCAACAGCTCCAGCGTGCGGTCGGTAATACGGTTTTTGGCGTAGTCCAGCATCAGGCCATCCAGCTGCAGGGAATAGCGGTCAAAACGCTGCGGATCCTGCGCAAACAGCTCTTTCATGTGCAGATGGCGCGTGGCGCGCTGGTGCTGATGCAGGCGGGCCCAGACGGGCTGCTCGTTAATGCAGGTACGGTCGGTAGACATGGGCAGGCATTACACTTTCAGGAAATGTTCGCGGTAGTAGCGCAGCTCTTCGATGGACTCCAGAATATCGGCCAACGCCTCGTGCTTGCCCTTCTTCACCACACCTTTGGCCAGCTCTGGCCGCCAGCGCTTGCACAGTTCTTTCAGGGTGGAAACATCCAGGTTGCGGTAATGGAAATACGCCTCGAGGTTTGGCATCCAGCGCGCCATGAAGCGGCGATCCTGGCAAATGGAGTTGCCGCACATGGGGGATTTGCCCGCCGGTACATGCTGCTGCAAGAATGCCAGCAATACCTGCTCGGCTTGCGCCTCGCTGACAGTGGATGCCTTGACGCGAGCCACCAGACCAGACTTGCCGTGGGTGTTCTTGTTCCAGTCATCCATGGCATCCAGCACGCTATCAGACTGATGCACGGCAATCACCGGCGACTCGGCCACCACATTCAGCTGGCTATCGGTGATGATCATGGCTACCTCTATAATGCGGTCGCCATCCGGGTTCAGGCCGGTCATTTCCATGTCCAGCCAGATGAGGTGTGTCGGTTCTTGCGGCATAATGAGCTTCTTTCAAAATTCAGCCATTTTCTGATATTTACCCACACAGGGCAAACGCACTTGATGAATGCATTTTCATGGGCCACCCTGCTAGCCCTGCTAAGCAGCCTGGCGATACAAGCCTGGCTAGCACACCGCCAGATCCGGCACGTGCGCCACCACCGGCAGCAGCTACCCGCCAGCTTTGCCCACAGCATTACCCTGGAAGCCCACCAGAAAGCGGCTGACTACACCTGCGCCCGTACCCGGCTGCATATTGCCAGCCTGCTACTCGACACCGCCACCGTACTGCTACTGACCTTTGGCGGCGGTATCAGCCTGGCAGCACAGCTGGCTGACAGCTGGTTTGACAGCACGCTGCTTGCGGGCATGGCCACGATCGGCCTATGCCTGTTTGCCAGCAGCTGCGCCGGGCTGCCGCTTTCCCTGTATCGCACCTTTGTGCTGGAGCGCCGCTTTGGCTTCAACCGCACCACGCCTGCGCTTTTTGCCGCCGACCTGCTACGCGGCCTGCTACTGGGCATCGTGATCGGCGCGCCGCTCCTCGCCGCAGCACTATGGCTGCTAGAGCACGGCGGCGCGTACTTCTGGCTATGGCTCTGGCTAGCCTGGTGCAGCTTTGTGCTGCTGCTCAGCTGGGCTTACCCCACACTGATTGCGCCACGCTTCAACCGCTTTACACCGCTGCAAGACGTCACATTGCAAAGCCGCATCCAAACACTACTGCAGCGCTGCGGCTTTACCAGCAACGGCTTGTTTGTGATGGACGGCTCACGTCGCTCCGCCCACGGCAATGCCTACTTTACCGGCCTGGGCAAAAACAAGCGCATCGTGTTTTTTGACACCCTGCTAACGCAGCTGGATGCCGACGAGATTGAAGCCGTACTGGCGCACGAGCTGGGTCACTTCCACCACGGCCACATCCGCAGCCGCTTGGCACTGACCTTTTTCAGCACGCTGCTTTTCCTGGCAGCCTTTTCCCTGCTACTGCACAACAGCGCTTTCCATACCGGCCTGAATGTCAGCCAGGGCAACCCGGCCAACTCGCTGCTGTTATTCATACTGTGCGCGCCCGCCTTTACCTTTTTCCTGGCGCCGCTGGGCAGCCTGCTATCGCGCCATCAGGAATACCAGGCAGATAGCTACGCCGTAGCTCACAGCTCGGCAGGCGCCCTGCAAAGCGCCCTGATAAAACTCTATCGTGACAATGCAAGCACGCTCACGCCAGACCCGCTACACTCCGCGTTTTACGACTCCCACCCACCGGCGAGCCTGCGTATCGCCCACCTGCAAGGAACCACAACATGAATCTGCTCGAGCTTCACTGCGAAGCGCAACACGGCGCCCACCCGCTAAGCCAGCAAACCGTTAGCGAACTGCTGGGCCACCTGCCGCAATGGCACGTAGAAGGCATCGAACTGGTCAAAACCTTCATGTTTGACGACTACTACAAAACCATGGCATTCGTGAATGCACTCGCTTGGGTAGCCCACGCAGAAGACCACCACCCTGACATGTCGGTGCACTACAACCGCGCCGTGGTGCGCTTCAGCACCCACGACGCTGGCGGCCTGACGCTGAATGACTTTATCTGCGCAGCCAAAGCAGAAGCCCTGCTCCCCCGCGCATGAAACAGCCAGGCCAGATTATCCGCAGCTACGGCCGCCGTTTCATTGTAGAAACCGCCGGCCGCACCTATGACTGCACCAGCCGCGGCAAGCGCGTGGATTTTGCCTGCGGCGACCATGTGCAGCTCAGTATCATCAATGACGAACAAGCCGTCATCGAATCGGTAGACGAGCGCAGCAGCCTGCTGTATCGCCAGGACGATTGGCGCACCAAGCTGATTGCGGCCAACGTGAGCCGTATCATCTTTGTAACCGCCGCCGTACCCAGCCCCAACGAAGAGCTGCTGAACCGCTGCCTGCTCGCCGCAGAAGCCGCCGACATCGAGCCGGTCATTCTGGTCAACAAGCGCGACCTGCCAGAAACAGCCGCCTGGCTAAGCAAGCTGCAAGCTTATGAAAAGCTGGGTTACAAACTGGCCGTGGTCAGCGCACTGGATGGCGCCGCCGAACTGCGCCCACTGCTACAAGGCCACACCAGCGTACTTGTCGGACAATCCGGCATGGGCAAGTCCACGCTGACCAACGCCCTGCTGCCCGAGGCTGCCGCACGCGTGGGGGACATTTCCGTAGCGCTGGATTCAGGCAAGCACACCACCACCCACGCTGCGCTTTACCACCTGGATAGCGAAAGCCACCTGATCGACTCGCCCGGCTTGCAAGAGTTTGGTCTGGGCCACATTGACGCAACAACATTGCCAGCGCTATTCCCGGAAATTCGCCCTTATATTGGTCAGTGCCGCTTTCACAACTGCAGCCACCGCATGGAGCCATCCTGCGCGATCAAGCAGGCTTGTGACGAGGGCCATATCACCCCGGCCAGGCTGACCTTGCTGCAAAAACTGGTGACTCACGCCCAAAATGCAAAATAAATAATATCTATAAGGGAAAACACCATTTACATTTCATGATGCTGACTCTAATCTGTCACCCAGAAGAAAAATTTCAACGGTAATGTGTGTACCCACATTACATACAGACAAGGAGTCAGCACCATGACAAAACGTATCGCACTGGTTACCGGTGGCATGGGTGGTATCGGTACCGCCATTTGCAAAGCCCTGGCGCAAACCGGCCATACCGTCGTCACCACCTACAGCCGCCCCGGCAAGGAGCAAGCCTGGACAGCTGACATGAAAGGCCTGGGCTTTGAGGTACACGCCGTACAATGCGACGTGAGCGATTTCGACTCCTGCCAGGCTGCCATCGCCAAAATCACGGCCGACATCGGCCCGGTAGACGTACTGGTAAACAATGCCGGCATTACCCGCGACAGCAGCTTCCGCAAACTGGGCAAGGCCGACTGGGATGCTGTGATCAGCACCAACCTGGACTCCCTGTTCAACGTATGCAAACCGGTAGTGGACAGCATGCTGGAGCGTGGCTTTGGCCGCGTCATCAACATCTCGTCCATCAATGGCCAGAAAGGCCAGTTTGGCCAGACCAACTACTCTGCCGCCAAAGCTGGCATGCACGGCTTCACCATGGCACTGGCGCAAGAAGTGGCGCGCAAAGGCATTACCGTCAACACCATCAGCCCAGGCTATATCGGTACCGACATGGTGATGGCGGTACCGGAAGACGTACGCAACAAGATCATTGCCCAGATCCCGGTTGGCCGCTTGGGTCAGCCAGAAGAAATTGCCGGCTTGGTGAACTACCTGGCCAGCGACATCGCAGGCTTCATTACCGGTGCCGACTTTGCTATCAATGGCGGCCAGCACATGATGTAAGCCTGCCCGCAGGCAGACAAAAAGCCGGGGCTCCACCCCGGCTTTTTTGCACCCACCAAGCCCCATCCGCCAGACGCCCCGCAACGACAACACCGCCGCCCGCAAAGCCAAGCTGGCCATTGTTGTGCACCTGCCTCACCGTGCATGAAACAAAAAAGCCGGCGGCACAGCCGGCGGCTTTTTTGTTATGCTGCCCGCCCTCCCTGCTTTTAACAAGGACTCGATCCGTGGCTGAAAACCTGATCATCGACGGCCAGACCAAGGCCGAACGCTACGCTACCCTGCTACCGCAGGCCTTTGCCCTGATTGATGGCGAAGACGACCTGATCGCCGCCATGGCCAACACAGCCGCCGCCATACATCACACTTTCGGCTGGCTGTGGACCGGCTTTTATCTGGTGAAGAACGACGAGCTGGTACTCGGCCCCTTCCAGGGCCCCATTGCCTGCACGCGCATTCGCAAAGGCAAAGGCGTGTGCGGTAGCGCCTGGCAGCAAGCCACCACACTGGTGGTAGCGGATGTGGATGCCTTTCCCGGCCATATTGCCTGCTCATCGCTGTCGCGCTCGGAAATCGTGGTACCACTACTAGACCAGACCGGCACCGTACGTGCCGTGCTGGATGTCGATTCCATCGAGCTGGCGTCGTTCGACGACGACGACCGCGTCGCACTGGAGCAAATCTGCGCCCGCTTTAGCCGCCTATTCGGCTAACAAGCCCAGCCACCCCGCCAGCTGCGCTGCCGCCTCGTCCGCTGGCAGTGCGGCCAACTGTTCGCGATGCAGCAACAGCCATTGCTGCAGCTGTGGCATGCGCTGCTCGCGCACAATCTGCAGCTCGGTGCGCAAGGCAGATGCCTCACCGGCCAGTGCCATCAGCTGCTGCTGCCGCGCCGCATCGGCCTGCTGCCACTGCTGGCAAGCTTGCTGCAGCTGCGCTTCGCGCTGCGCCGCCGCCTCTTGCATGGCCGCCGCCTTGCCCAGCTCGCGCGCACTATCGGCTTGCCATTGTTGCTGCTGCTTGCGCTGCGCCTCCAGCTGCTGCTGCGATGCGGCCAACTGCTGCTCCAGCAACTGCGTGCGCTGCTTCATTTGCGTACGCTCTTCCTCCACCTGCTCGTACAAGCGCACGCGCATACCCTCAAAGCGCTCGTACGCCAGCGCCTCGCGCTGCGCCGCTTCGGTAGCCAGCTGCTGCACACGCGCTTCCTGGCGTGCCTCCAGCGCCGCCACGCGCTCATCAGCCTCTTTTTGCTGCATTAATGTTTGCGCACGCGCCTCATCCAGCGACGCCGCCAGGCCGGACAGGCTTTCTTCCAGCGCCTGCCGCCGCCCCTGCTCTTCGGCTAGCTGCTGCCGAGCTTGCTGCGCCAGCTCGCGCTGCTGTGCCAGCTCGCCGGACAGGCTGGTCAACTGATCGGCCCGTGCATCCAGCTCGCGCTGCGCTGCGGCCAACTCGGCCACCACCTGCTCCAGCTTGAGATTAACCTCCTCACGCAGTGTGGCCAGGTTCTCCTCCGCCACATCGCAGGCCTTTTGCCATAGCTGGCCAAATGCATCTGCCAGCGCTGGCGGCCAGTCCGGCCGGCGTACGCTGGTGGCCATGCGTGACAGAAACTCCTGCCGCCACTGCTTTAGCGTGTTGTTGATGGTGGTATTCGAGCCGGTGCCCAGCCGCGCCCTCACCTCTACCACCGTAGGCCACTCCCCCTCAGACACCATATCAAATGCCACCTGACGGATGCGCGCATAGATATCCATAAATTCCTCCTGATTTTTACGCATTATACCCTTTTCTGTATATTATTTTTATTACGTATTACATGTATTTTTTAATGATTTGCCAATTACTTTTCCGATAATTATACTTATCGGAAATTTTTACCAAAGAAAGCTGAAAAATTGCTGCCCGCACTTGCCCCTACCCCGCAAAACAGCCTGATCAGCGCACACAGCGACACCGAAGCGGTACTGGTCTGGCTGGCGGAATACGCCCAACGCCCCGCCACCCTGCGCAGCTACCGCAAAGAAGCCGAGCGCTTTTTGCTCTGGCTGAATAGCCGGCAGCAAGGCCTGGCCGAGGTAAAACGGGAAGACGTACACGACTACCGGCGTTTTCTGGCTCACCCCCACCCTGCAGAGCAATGGATAGGCCCCGCCGTGCCGCGCAGCCACCCGCAATGGCGCCCCCTCACCGGCCCGCTCTCCGCCAGCAGCATCGACCACGCCTTTACCATCTTGGGCGGGCTGTACAGCTATCTGAATCATGCCGGCCACCTTAACGGCAACCCGTTCCGGCTACACAAAGCCCCGCGGCAGCGCCGCACCGTAGAGAACGGCCGCTTTTTTGACGCCGACTGCTGGGCCCACATCTGCCATACCCTGCAGACACTCCCGGCAGACTCGCCGCGCCAGGTCGCTCACCGCGAGCGTGCCATCTGGGCATTCAGCCTGCTGTACTACAGCGGTGCACGCCGCAGCGAGGCTAGCACAGCGCGCATGGGGGATATGCATCAGAAACGCGGCAACTGGTGGTGGCGCGTGCACGGCAAAACCGGCACCGGCGACATTCCTGTGAGCCCGCCGCTGCTGACTGCCCTGCAGCGCTACCGGCAGCACCTGGGCCTGAGTCCGCTACCCGCCAACCAGGAAGACACGCCACTGCTGTGCCGCCTGGGCGATGGCCGCGGCGCACAGCAAGGCATTAGCGACAAGGCGCTGTATCTATTGATCAAGGAAATCCTGCAACGCGCCGCCGAGCAGGCCCCCGACGCCATGCGGCCAACCTTGCAGCAAGCCAGCACGCACTGGCTGCGCCACACCGCCGCCACGCACCAGCTGGACGCCGGCATCAGCCTGCTGATGGTGAGCCAGAACCTGCGCCACTGCAGCATACAAACCACGCGGCGCTACCTGCACAGCGAAGACGACGCCCGCCACGCCGCCATGCAAAACCTGCCAGCCATCCCGGCAGGCAGCACAACGGAGCAAAACGATTAAGCCATCACCACGCAGCAATGAGAAACAGCAATAAAAAAGCCAGTCACGATCGACTGGCTTTTTTGCTAGCACACGGCTTACTCGGCTTTTTTACGGCTGCGCTTTTTCACTGGCTGCGGCAGCAGAAACTCGGCGTCAAATTCGAACAGTGTACCCGTGCGCCCGGTTTGCGACTGGCAGGCAATCAGCATGGCACGGTTGATGGCTTCTTTCTTACTCACCCCCCACCATTCGATCATTTTATCCAGCGCCTTTTGTGCGTCCCGCGACAGCTCTACCGTTACCGATAGCTCCTGCAAACGGTTGCGGCGCAGCTCGCGGCTACGGCGCTTGCGCTCGGCAGGCGTCATGGCACGCTCGCCCAGCGGCTTGCGCCCGGGCTTGGCGCGGGTGCCGCCAATCAGGTCGATAGTGTAGTGATCGCAGGGGTCTCGCATGTAACGGTGACGGGTCACTGTGCAAAAAAGGGGCGCAAGGATACCACGAAGGCAGCACATCACCCAGCGCCGCACCAGCAAAAAGCACGCTTGGCGCAAAATAAAACGGCGGCAAGTGCCGATTGACTACTCAAATGATAATACTTATCATCAATACTACTTTTTACAACCAATAAAGAGACTCACTTTCATGCGCCAAACCCTGCTTGCACTCGCCCTTGGTTCTGCCCTGCTCGCCCCGGCCGCCTTCGCTGCCGACGTAAACCGCGCCAGTGTAGTAGAAACCTATAGCCAGATCGTTTTTGCCAGCTACGAAGATTCGCTGCAGGGCGCGCGTGAACTGAAAGCGGCGGTCGATGCCTTTGTCGCCGCCCCGTCCGAAGACACCCTGGCCAAAGCACGCAAAGCCTGGCTGGCCGCACGCGAGCCGTACGGCCAAACCGAAGCCTTCCGCTTTTACGGCGGCCCGATCGACGACGCCAAAGGCCCGGAAGGCCAGATCAACGCTTGGCCACTGGACGAGGCTTATATTGATAGCGTAAAAGGCAAGCCGAACGCCGGTATCGTCAATAACCGCAAAGTCGCCATTACCAAAGAAAAGCTGTCGTCGCTGAACGAGCGTGGCGGTGAAGAAAACGTCTCCACCGGCTACCACGCTATCGAATTCTTGCTGTGGGGCCAGGATTTCGATGTGGCCGGCCCAGGCAAACGCAGCTTTACCGACTTTGTCGACGGCAAAGCCCCCAATGCCGACCGCCGCCGCGAATACCTGAAAGTGGCCGCCGAACTGTTGGTAGACGACCTGGCCAGCGTTGCCAGCCAGTGGAAGCCGGGCAGCAACAACTACCGCGCCAAGTTTGCCAAAAACCCGGACGCCATCCGCCAGATCATGGTGGGCATTGGCGTACTGTCGCGTGCCGAGCTGGCTGGCGAGCGCATGGAGGTGGCTCTGGATAGCCGCAACCAGGAAGACGAGCACAGCTGCTTCTCCGACAACACCCACCGCGACGTGATCAACAACGCCAAAGGCATCCAGAACGTGTGGCTGGGTGAATACAAGCGCGTAGACGGCAGCGTGGTAAAAGGTGCCAGCCTGCGCGACCTGGTTGCCGCCAGCAACAGCAAGGCAGCCGAGCGTGTGACCACCGACATGGATGCCACCCTGAAAGCCGCAGAAGGCATTCAGGCACCATTTGACCAGGAAATCGTTAAAAAAGAAGGCCGCAGCCGCGTACAAGCCACGGTTGCCGCGCTGAAAAAGCAGGCCGGCAGCCTGGTAGAAGCCGCCAAAGCACTGGGTATCAAGAAACTGAACGTTAACGGCTAAGCCGTACTCACCACCACCCACCACCCCGCCTGCAGCCGCAGGCGGGTATTTGCATTGACCGGAAAACACCATGCAAAAGAAATATCTCTCCCTTGCAGCCACGCTGGGTGGCACGGCTGCAATCCTCGGCACGCTGGGCTTTACTGCCGCACAAGAAGTTGCCCCCTATCAGGACGGTGACGAAAAACTGGGTGGCAACACTACCGTCTACGAAGTTGGCCGTAATGCTTTCTCGCTGCCTGCGGCCAACATGGCCAGCGACCGCCAGACGCAGTTTTTCATCGGTAACTCTTTCTTCAAGAAAGCCTGGGTAGAAGCGCCATCGTCCACCACGGCGCGCGACGGCCTGGGGCCACACTTCATCGCCCGCTCCTGCGGTGCCTGTCATGCACTGGACGGCCGCGGCGCCACCCCCAATTTTGAAAACGGCCTGCAAGCCGAACAACCACTGGCCTTGCTGTTCCGCCTGTCTATCCCCGGCAAAAATGGCAGCACCCTGCCAGAGCCCAACTACGGCGGCCAGTTCAATAACGACGCCATTCCCGGGGTAAAACCGGAAGGCAAGATTGCCATCAGCTACACCGAACAAGCCGGGCGCTTTGCCGATGGCGAAAGCTACAGCCTGCGCCAGCCCACCTACCAGCTCACCGAACTGGGCTACGGCCCGTTGCACCCGCAAGTACAGATCTCGCCGCGCATCGCCCCGCAAATGATCGGCCTGGGCCTACTGGAAGCCATTAGCGAAAAAGACATCCTGGCCAACGCCAAAGCCCAGGCCGCAGCAGGCCAGGGCATCAGCGGCAAGCCAAACTACGTGCACGACGCCTACGCAGGCAAAACCTTGCTGGGCCGCTTTGGCTGGAAAGCCAACGTAGCGACCATCGCCCACCAATCTGCCGGTGCGTTCAATGGCGATATCGGCATTACCTCGCCCAAATTCCCCAAAGAAGAATGCATGCCATCGCAGCGCGACTGCCTGAAAGCCCCGCACGGTGGCAAGCCGGAAATCAACGCCAGCAAGATGGACGCCGTTATTTTCTACAGCCGCACGCTGGCCGTCCCCGCGCAGCGCGATGCCGATACCCTGGCAGTACGCCGCGGCAAGCTGCTGTTCAACCAGGCACAGTGCACCACCTGCCACACGCCAAGCTACACCACCGGCAAGCTGGCTGGCCTGCCAGAAGTCTCCGGCCAGAAAATCAGCCCCTATACCGACCTGCTGCTGCACGACATGGGCCCGGGCCTGGCGGATAATCGCCCGGATGGTCTGGCCGACGGCCGCGAATGGAAAACGCCGCCACTATGGGGCATTGGCCAGTTCGTGGATGTCAACGGCCACACCCAGTACCTGCACGATGGCCGCGCACGCAACCTGACCGAAGCCATCATGTGGCACGGCGGTGAAGCCGAAGCCGCCAAACAGCGCTTTGCCAGCTTCAGCAAAGCCGACCGTGAGGCCGTACTGCGCTTCCTGAACTCGCTGTAAGGCCACCACGTACCGTACCAGCCGGGCCCGGCGCACGGGCCCGGCACACACAAAGGAAACCGCATGTCACGCACCCTGCTGGCCACCCTGCTACTGGCCGCGCCACTAGCTCACGCCACCAGTGCCGAGCAAAGCTTCATCGACAGCCTGGCCCGCCACACCCTGCTACCCCGCTACACCGCCCTTAGCCAGCAAAGCCAAGCGCTAAGCCACAGCCTGACACAGCTGTGCCAGGACAATAGTGCGGCCAACCTGGCCAGCGCCCGCGAGCAATGGCGGCAAAGCTACCGCAGCTGGATGGCCGTCGCCCCGCTGAACTGGGGCCCCACCGCCGAGCTGCGCAGCCAGCGCGTGATCGCCTTCAAACCCGCACGCCCGGCGCTGATCGAACAAGCCGTCAGCGAAAACCTGGGCCGTAGCAAAGACAGCTACGAAGAAGCCGGTGCCGCCGCCAAAGGCTTTACCGCCATCGAATACCAGCTGTTTGCACAGCAGAAAAACCTGGGCGATGCCGCACGCTGCGCCTGGCTACAACAAAACGGCCAGGAAATTGCCAGCCACACCCCGGCACTGGCGCAAGCCTGGCAAGACTTTGCGGCCAACCTGAGTCGCAGCGGCCAAGCCGGCGCCCAATACGCCAACGCCAGCCAGCCGCTGGAAGAAGTCATCAATCTGACCCTGGCGGGCGTCAACGAGATGCATAAAGAAATCTCGCGCCTGCCGCAGCAAAAGCCCGAGCTGGTCAATGCACAGCGCAGCGGCGAAGGCCGCGCCCTGCTGAAAGCCCAGTTCAGCCTGCTGCAAGCCGTGCTTGTCGGCAATGCAGGCCAGCCTGGTGTTAACAGCCTGCTGCAAGCCAAAGGCCAGCCTGCCCAAGCCAAAGCCCTGCAAGACGCCACCCTGGCCGTTGCGGAAGCACTGGACAAACTGCCGGAAAACCTGGCGAAAAACGGCAACAGCGGCCGCGAAAAGCCCGCCGCACAAGCCCTGGAAAAACTGCTGGCCCAGATAGAAGGCCCGGTAGCGCACACCCTGGACATCACCCTGAGCTTTAATGAATCCGATGGCGACTAAGCTAACCCGCCGCCAGCTGCTGCAAGCCGGCGCCCTCACCCTGGCGGCCCTGCCGCTGCGCAGCTGGGCTGGCGAACCAGACCAGCCGGCCATCATCTCGGCCTGCGACGTTGGCCGCAACCAGCACCGCGCCGGCCTGGCCGGTGCCAGCGGCCAGCTCACCCTGCCCGAGCGCGGCCACCACCTGGCGCTGGACCCGGCGCGCCCCGGCGAATGTCTGGTATTCGCCCGCCGCCCCGGCTACCAGATCGCCCGCTTCAACTGGCGTAGCGGCCAGCAGCTAGCGTGGTACGACTACCCGGACAATCGCCACGGCTTTGGCCACGGCATCTTGGCGCACGGCAAGCTGTACACCACCGACAACGACATCGACAGCGGCAACGGCCTGCTAACCGTACGCGATGCGCAAACGCTACAGCCACTGCGCGAGATGCCCAGCGGCGGCATCGGCCCGCACGAGCTCAAGGCGCTGGACGACGGCAACATCCTGGTGGCCAACGGCGGCATCCTCACCCTGCCGGAAAGCGGCCGCATCAAGCTCAACCGCAACAATATGAAGCCGCAGATCGACATCGTGGACCCGGCACAAGGCCGCAGCATCGCCAGCTACGTGCTGGACGACAAGCGCCTGTCGCTGCGCCACCTGGCCCGCATCAACACCCGCGACTTCGCGGTAGCGCTGCAGTACGAAGGCGACGGCGCCGCCCCGCTGGCCGCCATCTGGAACGCCGAACAAGGCCTGCGCCTGCTGGACACACCCGACGCACTGGCACTGGCCAGCAATGGCTACGCCGCCAGCGTAGCCGCCGGCGCCAACCGCATCGCCTGCACCGCCACCAAAGGCGACGCCGTGGTGTTCTGGGACGGCAGCGGCAGCTACCTGGGCCACGTAGCGCTCAGCAAGCCAGCCGGCATCGCCCTCAGCCGCGATCAGCGCTACTTTGTCACCAGCAATGAGCTGGGCGAGATCGTGTGGATAGACAGCCAGACCCTGCAAATCGACCCGCGCCGCAGCCAGCGCTTCCCGGTGAAGTGGGACAACCACCTGAGCCTGGCGTACAGCTAGTCCTGCACTTGTCGCCACGAAAAACCCCAGCCTGCTGGCTGGGGTTTGTTTTTGCGGCCAGCAACTGGTTGCGCGCTACTTGTAGCTGCCCGCCACGACTCCATGCGGCCAACCCGCCTAGGCAAGCGCGTTGCGACATAAGGGCTTACGCCCACACTACGGTGGCGATGCTGTCTGAGAAGCCGTGGCGTGATGGAGGTGTACTGCGTTACGTCCCGCGTGCTTGGCGGCATAGAGAGCCCTGTCGATGCCGGCGAGAAAGCTTGCCTCGCTTTGACTGGCATGCCATTGACCCAGCCCCAAGCTTACGGTTACCGCCAGCGTGGCATTGCCAGCCCGCAAGGGCGCAGCAGCAATGCGCTGCCGCAGCGCTTCACACGCCAGATGAGCCTGCTCCAGCGTACGCTCAGCCAACAAGATGGCGAACTCCTCACCACCAATACGACAGACTCGGTCTTCGTACCCCGCACCTTGCTGCAACAACGCAGACAAGGCGCGTAGCACCTGATCGCCAGCTTCGTGGCCATAGGTATCGTTGATGTGCTTGAAATGATCAATATCCAGGATAGCCACGCAGAATGGCCGCTGCTTTACGTGGTAAGCGGTTTGCCATTGCGCCAGCGTCTGGTAGAAAACACGGCGGTTGGCCAGACCGGTCAGCTCATCGGTACTGGCCATTTGCTGGATGCGACGCTCCAGCGCCTCGGAAAAGTAATCGCCAGCCAGCAGGGCAATGAACAAGACTAACGTGCCGGACAGCAACACATTCAGGTACAGCAGCTTGATGGTGGCCGGCCCCAGCGCCTGCACCGCGGGGCTGGCCGGCCAGGAGAACCACTCGAACAGGCAGAACCAGCTGATGCAGACCAGACAGACGATGGCCATGCCCCGCTTGTCGTGGGTGGGCACCACCAGCGGCGTGGTCAGGAAAAAGAACAGGAAGTAGTGATGGCCACCGATCTGCGTACCCTGGCCACCCAGAATGCCAGCCAGCACTGTAGCCTGGCAGATCAGGCAGGCTTTCCAGTAGTGCGGCGGTTGGCCGCGGCGCTGCAGCCAGTAGAACCAGGCCATGCCCAATAGCGGAATGGCCATCATCTTCAGGCTGAGGGTAGCCAGTGCCGCATTGCCCAGCCATGCAAACAGCAAGCTGTAGAACAACACCATCGTCAATACCAGCACAGGCACGGCATTGGTGATGTACTGCCGCCTGCGCAATGCGCCGCTTAGCGCCGGATCCACGCCCATCTGCAGCCAAGACCACAACCACTGCTGCCATTGTTTGCTTGAGCCTGGATTCATAGCGTGTCGTTCAATCCTGATAAGATTCCGCGGCAGTGCTCAGTGGGCAAGCCGACCCAAGCGCTGCAAACGCGCGTCAGCTCTCTCAATATAGCCGGCCTGCATGCATGATGTTCTCATGCCATCCGGTGGCACGGGGGCGCACTGCCACTATGGCTTACCAGCTATCGTCCACCTGCAGCCGTGGCAGGCCGTGGCGGGCGCGGGCGCGGTTACAGGCTGCTTCGTAGATGCCGACGCTAGCCAGCGCGCCGAATTCGCGACAGGGTGACGGACGCTGGTCGTAGATGCTGCAGCTCACCGCTTTACCTACGGTGCCGCATAGCGCCACGCAGCGTGGTGGCTGGCCGTTGGCGGCGCTGTCGTCGGTGCCTACCATGCGCCAAGTATTGCCCACCTCGTGCACGGCCATGTCGGCGGGTACGCCGGGGCGGTCGTCTGCGGCCAACTCGCTGCGGTGGAAAGACACGCGAAACGCCGAACAGCAGGCGCCGCACTCGGTACAGCTCACACGCAAATCACTCATGATGCTTACAAAACCCGCCAGACAAGGTAAAACCCACACTATAAACACATGCACGAAAGCACAACAGTGAGCCCCTTGCCCGACAGCCTGCTGGCGCAGTGCCAGCTACCCGATTACCAGCACAGCCTGGCCAACCTGGCCGCGCGCCTGCATGGCCATACCGGCTGCCCGCCGCTGCAGCACCCTGCCTTGGACGATCTGGATGACTGCAATACGGTCATCCTGCTGCTGATCGATGGCATGGGTTGCGCCCAGCTGAACGCCCTGGCACCCGGCGGCTGGCTGCAGCGGCAGCAATGCGCCACGCTGTCGTCGGTCTTCCCCAGCACCACCACGGCGGCCATTACCACGCTGATGACCGGCCTGCCGCCCAGCCAGCACAGCCTGCTGGCGTGGCACGTCTGGGCGCCGGAGGCAGGCTGCATTGCCACCCCGCTGCCGCTACGCAGCCACTGGGCCAGTGGCGAGGTACCCGATAGCGACACCCTGGCCGCGCGGCTTTACAGCCGGCCATCCGCGCTGCAGGGCCAGGGCCGGCAGCAGTATGTACTGCAGCCGCAGTACATTGCCGACTCGCACTACACCCGCCACCACGGCGGCCAAGCGCAGCACCTGCCGTGGCGCACTTACGCCGAGCTGTTTGCCAGCCTGGCCACCCTGGCCGCCACGCCGCAGCGCAAGTTTGTCTACGCCTACATCCCCGACCTGGATTCGCTGATGCACGGCAAAGGCACCACCCACCCCAAAGCCCAGGCGCTGCTGGCACGCCTGCAGCAACATTGCGCAGAGCTGGCCGCCACGCTACCGGCCAACTGCAAACTGGTGATTACCGCCGACCATGGCCAGATCGATATCCCGCCAGAACGCCTGCTATTCCTGAACGACTACCCTACGCTGGCAGCGCTGCTGCGCCAGCCGCTCAGCGGCGAGCCGCGGGCGGCCATCTGCCATGTCAAACCCGGTATGGCGCAGGCCTTCCGTACCGTGTTCGAACACACGCTGGGCCATATTGCGTGGTGCTTGCCCGCCGAAGATGTCATCGCGTACGGCTGGTTTGGCCCGCCGCCGCACCACCCGCTGCTGGCCGAGCGCGCCGGTGATTTTGTCTTGCTGATGAAGGACAACTGGGGGCTGCTGCACATGGTGAACAACGATGAAAAACGCCCGCCGTTGCTGGGCAACCATGGCGGGCTATCGGCGGCGGAGATGCAGGTGCCGCTGATCGTGTGTGGCGGCTAGCTTTCCAGCGCGGGCCAGCGCTGCTGCCACTCGCGCAGGTCACTGCGGCTAAGGTTGGCCGCAAACACCACTCGGCGGCGCTTCTGCAGATAACCCATGTCGATATTGGCGTAGTCCAGCTGCTGGCCACCCTCGGCAGGCGACAGCACCACGCCCATGCGGTCTACCCAGGCGGTTTGCAAGCTGGCGTGTACAAAATCATCCGGCGACTCGATCACCTGCCGTATCAACCTGAGCTTGCCCTGTAGCGATGCCACCAGCTGCGATGCTGCCAGCGCCTGCTCCACCTGCGCCAAGCGCTCGGCCATTTGCGCCGGGGTCATGCTGCCGTGCAGGTTTAGCGCCTCGGCGTTCAGCACATTGGTTTTGTGCTGCAGCTGTAACTGCAAGGCACGACGCTCTACTTCCAGCAGGCGGCGCTCGCTTTCGGCCTGGCTGATGCCATACGCCAGATTGCGGCACAGCAAGCCATAGGCTTGCTGGCGTGATACGCGCAACAGCTCGTCGCGCTGCGCGCTGGCAGCAATAAACCGGTGCCGCTCAAAGCACAGCACGCGCTGTGGCACGTCGCTGCGCACGCTGCCATCGGGCAATAGCTGGCTACCCAGCCGTGTTTCTTCGTTCAGCTGCATCACCAGCATGACCTGCAGCTGCTCGGGCGACTGCGGGCTGGCCAGGTGCGCACGGATGGCGTCGCTGGCGCGCAGGCTATCGCACAGGCTTTGCGGCGAGGCAAACAGCAAACCCACGCGCCGGTCACTGCTATAGCCTGCAGGACTCAGGTCCAGCGGCGCGGGCAGCAAGCGGCCAACCTCCTGCAGCTGTGCCAGCATATGTTTCACCCCGCGGCGCAGCTGGCGCCGGCCGCCGGGTAGCAGTTTTACCTTGGGCTCCACCTCGGCAATCAGCAGGTCTACCGCCTCTTGCACCTCACGGCTGGCGAAGTGGTCGCCCACCCCGCGCATCATCCAGTGAAAAAACGTCTGCATCTTCAAAATACCTGCTCATTTGCTTTCAAAACCCTACGTGTACAAGGGTATACTTTGCATAAAATCATGTGTCACATTCGCCAAACAGTGTTGACTTACACTGGCAGTACAACCGTGGCATCAGCCATACCGAGAAGAACATGAAAGCTACGCTGATTCGTCTGATTGCACCTGCATTTATCCCGCTGCTACTGATTCCTGCGCTCTGTCTGTTATTACCCGAAAACAGCATGGCCGGTCTGCTGGGTGGTCTGTTGACCGGGCTGGCCGTGGTGGCCACGCTGGCATGGCGCATCCAGAAACACTTCATCAGACCTGCCCGCACCTTTCGCCGGCACTTGCAGTCGCTTAAACAAGAGCCTATCGACTTTAGCAAGACACTGGACCTGGCCACCAGCCCGGACTGGGAAGGCTGCAGCCGCCACTTTAACCAGCTGATGGACGAACTGGACGATATCTTTACCCAGGTACTGAGCTCCAGTGCGCGGCTGATACCCATGTCGCAAGAGCTGACCGACACCTACAGCGCCATCCTGCAGAAAAACCTGCTGCAATCCAGCCACGGCCAAGTGTTGATTGGCGCCATTTCCCGCATGATAGAGCAAGCAGAACGCCTGCGCGTGGACCTGGAACAAATTACCGCTGCAGCGCAGCACGCCGAGCAGGACATGAACGAAAGCCGCGAAGCCACGCTGATCGTGATCAATGGCGTGACCGACGTCGCCAGCATGCTGGAGGAAGCCACCCGCGACGTACGCGCCCTGGCACAGGCATCCGGCAATATCGGCGGCATTCTGGCCTCCATCAAGGACATTGCCGACCAGACCAACCTGCTGGCGCTGAATGCTGCCATTGAAGCTGCTCGCGCCGGCGAATCCGGCCGGGGTTTTGCCGTGGTAGCCGACGAGGTACGCAAGCTGGCACACCGCACGCAGGAAGCCACCCAGCAGGTACAGAACATCATGGGCGACGTGCAGCGCGGTACCGAAAAGGTGGTCGGTGCCATGACCACCTCGCTGGAGCGTGCCGGTTTTGCCGCCACCCACGCCGATACCTCGCGCGAAAAGCTGAACAACATCACCCGCTCCATCAGCGAGATCAATGCCTCGGCCAGCGAAATCGGCAACGCGGTCAGCATGCAGGCTCAAGCGGTACTCGACTCCAAATCATCTGGCGACATCCTGATCCAGCTGAACCAGGATGCACTGGACTGCAGCCGCATCCACGCGGTGTCGCCGGACGACCTACGCAACCTGGCCGCCAAGCTACGCAACAGCCTCAGCCGCCTGCACATGCATGAAAAGCAATGGAACGACCAGCGCCGCACCCGCGCACGCCCCAGCGAAATGCAGCTGGCCGGCGGTGGCAACGGCAGCGACACCGGCGATATCGAGCTGTTCTAAACGCTACGTCACCCAGGCCCGCTACAGCGGGCTTTTTCATGCACAAGGCCTGTCTGCGTTGGCAGACAGGCCTTGTGCATTGTGGGGCGCGGCGTGGGCGCTTAGTGCGCCTCGCCCACCTGCGGACCGGCTACCAGCTGCTGCGGTGGCACAGCCAGTGCTGCGACCTTGGCGGCGACAGCGGCAAAATCTGCGCTGGCCACGGTGTTTTCCCACGCAGCTTGCTCACCCTGCCCGGCCATGCCTTGCAGGCGCTGGGCCAGCTGCGGCTGCGCCGGTGCGGCCAACCTGGCCAGCAGATCGTCCACCAGGTCGGGGCGGTTGCACACCAGGGCCATGTCGCAGCCAGCGGCAAAGGCGCGCTCGCTACGCGCCACGATATCGCCGGCGCCAGCGGCGCCTTCCATGGTCAGATCATCACTGAAAATGGTGCCATCAAAGCCCAGCTCGCCGCGCAAAATGTCTTGCAGCCAGATGCGTGAAAAACCGGCCGAGGTGTTGTCTACCTGCGGGTAGATCACATGCGCCGGCATCACTGCCTTCATCCCGCTGGCTGCCAGCGCGGCAAATGGCTGCAGGTCGGCAGCGCGAATTTCGTCCAGGCTGCGCAGGTCTTGCGGCATGGCCACGTGGGTATCGCCCTCGACAAAACCGTGGCCGGGAAAGTGCTTGCCACAGCTGCCCATGCCACCACGCGCCAAGCCGCGCTGCAGCGCGCTGGCCAGGGCGATCACCACCGCCGGGTCGCCATGAAAGCTGCGGTTGCCGATCACGGCGCACTGCTGCCAGTCCAGGTCCAGCACAGGGGTAAAGCTCAGGTCGACGCCGCAGGCGCGCAGCTCGGCCGCCAGCACGTAGCCGGTTTCCTCGGCGGCGGTTTCTGCCACCGTCTGGCCTTGCGCATCCCACAACTCACCCAGCACACGCATGGGTGGCAGGCGGGTAAACCCGGCCAGAAAGCGCTGTACGCGGCCGCCTTCATGGTCCACAGCAATCAGCAGCTCGGGCTGGCGCAGCGCGCGGATCTCGGCGGTCAGCGCCTTGAGCTGCGCCACGCTGTCAAAGTTACGGCGAAACAGGATGACGCCACCCACCAGCGGGTGGCGCAGGCGCTGCTTTTCATCATCGCTCAGGCTAAAACCGGCAACATCGGCCATCACCGGGCCGCGCGGCAGAGTAAGTGTGCTCATATTCAAGCTCAAAGGTTGGCCGCAAGGCCGGTTTCACACACCACAAAGGCCAGCGCGTGCTCGGCCTCGTCGGTAATGGACAAATGCACGCGCACAATGCCGCGCTCGGCCAGAAAGGCGTGCAAGGCATCGTCGTAAGCAAACATGGGCTTGCCCAGCGCATCGTGCGTAATGGCGATGGCGGTAAGCAGCACCGGCGCGCGCACGCCCGTGCCCAGCGCCTTGGCCAACGCCTCTTTGGCGGCAAAGCGTTTGGCCAGCAGCCGCGCCGGGTTGGCCGCAGCAGCCAGCTCGCCCTGCTCCACCGGGGCCAGCAGACGGCGGCCCGCCTTCAGCCCCCAGCGGTCCAGCAGGGCTTGAAAGCGGTCGATGCGCGCCATATCGGTGCCGATACCGTAGATCATTACAGACCCTGGCGGCCTTCGATCATCAGCGCCTTCATTTCACGTACGGCATTGGCAAAGCCCACCATCAGCGCGTGGCTGACCAGCGCGTGGCCGATATTGAGCTCGGCGATTTCCTGAATGGCGGCGATCGGCTTCACATTGTGATAGTTCAGGCCGTGGCCGGCGTTCACCACCATGCCCAGATGGTCACCAAACACGGCCGCTTCGCGGATGCGTGCCAGCTCGGCCTGCTGCGCGTCGTGCTGGAAATCGGCGTGGGCGTAGGCACCAGTGTGCAGCTCGATCACGCGGGCGCCAGCATCCCAGGCGGCTTGGATCTGCTTCACGTCCGGGTCGATGAAGATGGACACGCGGATGCCGGCCTCGGTGAGCTGGCGGGTGAACTCGCGCACTTCGTCAAAGTAGCGGATCACGTCCAGGCCGCCTTCGGTGGTGACTTCCTCGCGCTTTTCCGGCACCAGGCACACGTCTTCCGGCTTGACACGCAGCGCGTTGGCCAGCATTTCGTCGGTCAGCGCCATTTCCAGGTTCATGCGTGTCTTGATGGTGGCGCGCATGGCGTCCACGTCGTGGTCCTGGATATGGCGGCGGTCTTCGCGCAGGTGCAGGGTAATCAGGTCGGCCCCGCTGGTTTCGGCCACCAGGGCGGCTTCGATCGGGCTGGGGAAACGGGTACCACGCGCCTGGCGCAGGGTGGCAACGTGGTCGATATTGACGCCTAGCAGAATCATGATGGTCTCCGGCTGGGGGCGCTGTCTTCTTGCAGCGCGTAAAGCGTGGTTAACAGTTCGCGGGTGGCCAGTGGTTCCGGCCCCAGCAGTTCATCCAGATACAGGCGCAGCAGGCCGCGTACGTCGCGGCGGCTGTGCGGCTGCGTAAAATCGGCACTGGCCAGCGCCAGCAAGCTGTCACCGCCCACCACCAGCTGGCGCGGGCTGGCGTCCGGTGCGGCCACGCGTTGCGGCAGCTCGCCGAAACGGCACAGATAGTAGCTGCCCACCTGCACCGGCTGGCCGGCAGCGTCTTCCGCGCACGGTGGCGCGTAACCCAGCACGGCCAGCAGGCTTAGCTCGAAACGCCGCAAGATATCGGCCAGGTTATCGGCACGGGCCATGCTGCGCACGGTGCGGTCGTATAGCTGGAACAGCTCGGGGGACGGGTCGTCGCGCGGCGACAGGCGCAGCAGCAGCTCGTTGAGGTAAAAGCCGCACACCAGGCGCTGGCCGGCAAACTGTGGCACGCCACCGCGCCAATCTACCGTGTGCAGGGTGCGCAGCTCGCCTTTGCCAAACCAGGCCAGCTGCAAGGGCTGAAACGGCAGCAGCTGGCCGCGCAGGTCGGAACGCGGGCGGCGCGCCCCGCGCGCCACCAGGGTGAAGCGGCCATGGTCGCGGCTGAGCACCTCTACCAGCAGGCTGGTTTCACGGTAGGGCTGGGTGTGCAGCACGTAGGCCGGCTGGCGATCAACCTTGACCTGGCGCATCGGCTTGCGGCTTGTCCCATAGATGGTCGCGTCCAACGTAGGCTACGCGGGTGGCAAAACAGCTGTACCAGCGGTCGAAACCGGCGGCGATGGCTAGCTGGTGCGCGGCGTGGGCACGCCAGGCGGCAATGTCGGCCTCGCTTTGCCAGTACGACACGGTGATGCCGAAGCCATCGGCACCACGTGCGCTTTCGGCCCCCAGAAAGCCGGGCTGGTCGGCCGCCAGCGCTACCATGTGCTCGGCGGTGACACCGTAGCCCGCCGCGTCGGCGGCGGTGCGCTGGTTGCTGAAAACGACCGCCCAGTACGGCGGCGCGGGGGTGCGTGCTAGCATGCGGCCAACCTTTGGCGGGGGCTTAATTCAGGCCAAAATCGCGCAGGAAGCGCACGTCGTCGGCCCAGCCGGATTTCACTTTTACCCAGACTTCCAGGTACACCTTGCAGTCGAACAGCTGCTCCATGTCGAGGCGCGCTTCGGTAGAGATCTTTTTCAGCTTCTCGCCGCCACGGCCAATCACGATGGGCTTCTGCCCTTCTTTGTCCACCAGCACGGCCACGT
This sequence comes from Vogesella perlucida, assembly GCF_979366545.1. Taxonomy (NCBI): domain Bacteria; kingdom Pseudomonadati; phylum Pseudomonadota; class Betaproteobacteria; order Neisseriales; family Chromobacteriaceae; genus Vogesella; species Vogesella perlucida. The sequence continues at coordinate 64,237 of NZ_CEETRO010000006.1, read as the reverse complement.
GGATGCGGAACATGCTGCCGTCCACTTCGAACGATTCTACTTCGACGTTCATCTCGTACGGCAGCTCTTCGCCCAGGTAACGGAACAGCTTTTCGCGCACGATCTCGCCGGCCAGGAAGCGCTGGCTCTTGTCGGTGACCATTTCTTCCGGGTACAGCGGTACCGATTCGGGCAGGTGCGGGCGTACTTTGTCCAGCAGCTCGGCCAGGCGTTGGCCGTGCTTGGCGCTAACCACTTCCACGTCGGCAAATTCAAACTCGGCGCGCACTTCTTCGATGAAGGCCGACAGCAGCAGGCGGTCTTTGGCTTTATCCAGCTTGTTGATGACCAACATCACCGGGGTATTTTTGGGCAGCAGCGCCATGACTTCGCGGTCGGCACCGGTAAAGCGCATGGCTTCCAGCACGAACAGCACACAGTCCACGCTACCCAGGGTGTCTTTTACGCTCTTGTTGAGCGTTTCGTTCAGCGCGCCCTTGTGAAAGGTCTGGAAGCCGGGGGTGTCGACAAACACAAACTGCGCCGCCGGCTCGGTGTAGATACCGTTCACGCGGTGACGGGTGGTTTGCGCTTTTTTGGAGGTGATGCTGATCTTCTGGCCAATCAGGTGGTTCATCAGGGTGGATTTGCCCACGTTCGGGCGCCCTACGATGGCCACAAAGCCGCAGCGGTGTGTGATATCGGTCATGGTTTATTTCTTGCCAGCGGCAAAATGTTGTTCAAGCAGCAGCAAGGCCGCTTCGGCCGCCTGCTGTTCAGCACCGCGGCGGCTATTGCCGTCGCCGGTAGTCATGATGGACAGCTCGGCCAGGTCGCACTGCACGCGGAAACTCTGCTCGTGCGCCTCGCCGCTTTGCTGCAGGATGGTGTAGCGCGGCAAGGTGTGGCGACGGGCTTGCAGGGCTTCTTGCAGGCGGGTTTTGGCGTCTTTGGCGTGTTTGGTGGGGTCGATGGCGGCCACACGGCTGGCGTACAACCGGCGCACTACCTGCTCGGCAGCCATGAAGTCGGCGTCGAAGCTGATGGCGGCAAAGGTGGCTTCCAGCGCATCCGCCAGAATGGACGGGCGGTTGTAACCGCCGCTTTTCAGCTCGCCCTCGCCCAGGTACAGGTAGTCGCCCAGCTTCAGCTCGTGCGCCAGCTCGGCCAGGGTGTTCTGGTTGACCAGGTTGGCACGCAGGCGCGACAGCTCGCCCTCGCTCAGCTGCGGAAAGCGGTCGAACAGCATGCGCGCTACGGTGTAGTTCAGGATGCTGTCACCGATAAACTCGAAGCGCTCGTTATTGGGCGTGCCGAAGCTGCGGTGCGTCAGCGCCTGGCGCAACAGCGCCGGCTGCGTAAAAAAATAATCCAGCGCCTGGGTCAGGCGCCGGAAACGGTTGTCTTGGTTGCTCACAGTTTATTTTGCGTCTTTCAGTACAGGTGCCCCTGCCTGGTATTCAAAATCAAAGACCAGTTTCACATGGTCGCGTAACGGTACTTCGCGGCTATAGCGGGCACCCACGCCAATAATGGTGGGGCTGCTGACGATCACCAGGTCGTCGGCACGCAGCGATACGATGTCCTGCACCGCCGCACGGTTGGCAAAGTCGCGGCGCAGCTCGTCGTCTGCCTTGCCAGGGGTTTGCGCCATGGCGTCCAGCGTTTCCTTGACGGCATAGTATTCGGAATACACCGGCACGATCTTGAGAAACATCAGTACCACGGTAGCGGCCACGATGCCCATGGCCATCACCACCAGTAAAGAAAACCCTTGCTGCTTGCGCATACTGCCTCGCTTAATGAATGCGGCTGCCGATACGGCTCAGGTCGCCAAAGTTCATCCACACCAGGAAGGCCTTGCCTACCAGCAGGCGGTCTTCTACAAACCCCCAGTAGCGGCTGTCTTCGCTGTTATCGCGGTTGTCGCCCATCATGAAATACTGGCCGGCGGGTACCTTGCAGGTAAAGCCGTTCTCGACATACTCGCAGTTCTCACGGCCGGCAAACTGGCGCACGCCTTGCGGCATGTAGGCCGGGGCCTCAGGCACCACCAGGGTACGGAAGGTTTTACCCTCGATACTTTCCTGATACTGCTGGGTTTGCACCATCATCAGGCCTTTTTCAAGGTACTGGTGCTCGCCCTGGCTGACATGTTCAACCGGCTTGCCGTTAATGGTGAGCTGCTTGTCACGGTAGCTCACCACGTCACCCGGCAAACCGATAACGCGCTTGATGAAGTTCACTTTTTCGTCTTCGGGGTAGTTGAACACTACCACGTCGCCGTGCTCTACCTTGCCCACTGGTACCAGTACGTTATTCAGTACCGGCACGCGCACACCGTAGCTGAATTTGTTCACCAGGATGAAGTCGCCCACGATCAGGCCGGGGCGCATGGAGCTGGACGGAATCTGGAATGGCTCGACCAGGAAGGAGCGCAACAGGAACACCACCGCGATGATGGGAAAGAACCCTCGCGGAAAGTCGATGTAGTGCGGCACCATGGCACCCGGCTCGCGACGGCGTGCCAGCATGAACTTGTCCAGTGCCCAGATACTGCCGGTCACCAGCACAATGATCAGCATCACGGCGGAAAAGGTCATGTAGCCGGACAGCAGGCCAAAGCAGCCACCCAGCACGGCCAGGTAGCCCCACTCGGTAGACGCTGACTTGCCGTCGGCACCCTTGCCGGAAAACAGGATCAGCATCACGCCAACAATGGCCAGCACGGACCAGATCCAGACCAGATTCGAACCCATTATTTATCCCCGACTTGCAGAATGGCCAGGAAGGCTTCTTGTGGAATCTCCACATTACCCACCTGTTTCATACGCTTCTTACCGGCCTTCTGTTTTTCCAGCAGCTTTTTCTTACGCGTGATGTCACCGCCGTAACACTTGGCCAGTACGTTTTTGCGCAGGGCCTTGACGGTTTCACGGGCGATGATGTGGCCACCGATGGCTGCCTGCACCGCTATATCGAACATCTGGCGCGGAATCAGCTCGCGCATCTTGGACACCAGCTCGCGGCCACGGTACACGCTGGAAGCGCGGTGCACGATGAGGCTCAGGGCATCCACTTTTTCGCTGTTTACCAGCACGTCCAGCTTGACCAGGTCGGCGCTCTGGAACTCTTTGAACTCGTAGTCCAGCGAGGCATAACCACGGCTGGTGGACTTGAGCTTGTCAAAGAAGTCCATCACCACTTCGTTCATTGGCAGATCGTACGTCAGCATGACCTGGCGGCCCATGTACTGCATATTGCGCTGTACGCCACGCTTGTTGTTGCACAGCGTCATCACCGAGCCCACGTAGTCTTGCGGCACCAGGATAGTGGCGGTAATGATGGGTTCGCGCAGCTCTTCGTACTTGCCGCCTTCCGGCATGCGCGACGGGTTGGACACCACCTCGACCACGCCGTCTTTCATCACCACTTCGTAGTTCACCGTTGGCGCGGTGGTGATGAGGTCCATGTCGAACTCGCGCTCCAGGCGCTCTTGCACGATTTCCAGGTGCAACAGGCCCAGGAAGCCGCAGCGGAAGCCAAAGCCCAGCGCCTGCGACACTTCCGGTTCGAATTTCAGCGAAGCATCGTTCAACTGCAGTTTTTCCAGCGCATCGCGCAAGGCTTCGTAGTCGTGGCTTTCCACCGGATACAGGCCGGCAAACACCTGCGACTGCACCTCTTTAAAGCCTGGCAGCGCTTCGCTGGCCGGTTTGGCAGCCAAGGTAATGGTGTCGCCCACCTTGGCCGATTTCAATTCCTTGATACCGGCAATCACAAAGCCCACTTCACCCGCATTCAGCTCGGTACGCTGTACCGATTTCGGCGTAAACACACCAACCTGTTCGCACAGGTGCTCGGCCTGCGTGGCCATGAACTTGATCTTGTCTTTGGGCTTGAGCTTGCCGTCGATCACGCGCACCAGCATGACCACGCCGACGTAGTTATCAAACCACGAGTCGATGATCAGGGCTTTCAGCGGGGCATCCGGGTCGCCCTCCGGCGCCGGAATCTTGCTGACCACGGTTTCCAGAATGTCTTCGATACCAATGCCGGACTTGGCCGAGGCGCGCACGGCGTCGATGGCTTCAATACCGATAATGTCTTCGATTTCCTGGCTCACACGCTCCGGGTCGGCTGCGGGCAGGTCGATCTTGTTCAGCACCGGCACCACTTCTACGCCCAGCTCGATGGCGGTGTAGCAGTTGGCCACGGTTTGCGCTTCTACGCCCTGGGAGGCATCCACTACCAGCAGCGCGCCTTCGCAGGCAGACAGCGAGCGCGATACTTCGTAGGAAAAATCCACGTGGCCCGGGGTGTCGATCAGGTTCAGGTTGTACACCTGGCCGTCACGCGCCTTGTATTGCAAGGCAGCAGTTTGCGCCTTGATGGTAATGCCGCGTTCTTTCTCGATATCCATCGAGTCGAGTACCTGCGCACTCATTTCACGCATTTCCAGACCGCCGCAATACTGGATAAAACGGTCTGCAAGGGTCGATTTGCCATGGTCAATATGGGCAATGATCGAAAAATTTCGGATATGTTTCATCGGAATCCAGCAAAAATTAAGGGCACCGAGATGTGCCCTTGCTAACTCAACACTGGCGCGGATTTTAGCCGATTTCGCCCGTGTGTGCAGCCAAACGTGCGGCCAACCTGGCCTCATCCAGGTGCCAATGGCAGATTTCGGTATCGCCATCGACAAGAACCGGTACCAGCTCGTTGTAGCGTTCTTCCAGCACCGGGTCGGCATCCACATCAATTACATCGATATCAAAGCCGTACTGTGCCTGCAGCGGCTGCAGCTGCGCCAGCATCTGGTGGCACAGGCTGCAATACTCGCGAAAATATAAGGTGAGTGTTTTCAACGGGTTTTCTTCTCGGGTTTCAGGGCAACAAACAGTGGCGCACCGTCACGCAGTACACGCAAGGCCAAGGCATCGCCAGCGGGTACCGCCTGGATAGCCTGCACCAGCTGGCGCGCATTTTGCAGCTCTTCGCCGCCCACGCCAACAATCACGTCGCCCTGCTGCAGACCGGCCTTCAATGCCGGGCCAGTGGCACTGCGCACCGCCAGGCCGAACTTCACACCCAGCTTTTGCAGCAATGCCGGTGCCACGGCCTGCAGTGCCAGACCGGTACTGGTGCCCACTTCGTCCTGGGCACCTTCCTGCTTGCCTTTGTAGGCACGCTCGGCGGTACGCGGGTCTTCGTCCTGCATTTCAGCAGTGATCACAGTGGCTTTGACCAGCGCACGGCCACGCCACACGCCCAGCTCTACCTTGCTACCGGGCTGTACGCTACCCAGCAGGCGCGGCAGGTCTTCACTGCTTTCCACCGCCTTGCCGCCCACCTGCAGTACCACGTCACCGGCACGCACACCGGCCTTGGCAGCCGGGCCGTCTTTTTCTACCAGGGTAATCAGCGCGCCTTGCGCACCTTGCAGACCAAAGGATGCGGCCAACTCTTTGGACACATCCTGAATGGAAACACCAATACGGCTACGGTTCACCTTGCCGTGTTTTTTGAGCTGCTCGGCCACATCCAGCGCCACATCTACCGGAATGGCAAAAGAAATGCCCATGAAACCGCCAGAACGGCTGTAGATTTGCGAGTTGATCCCGACCACCTCGCCCTTCAGGTTAAACAGCGGGCCACCCGAGTTACCCGGATTCACCGCGGCGTCGGTCTGGATGAACGGTACGTAGGATTCATCCGGCAGGTGGCGCCCCTTGGCCGACACGATGCCGGAGGTAACGGTATTGTCAAAACCGAACGGCGAGCCGATAGCCAGCACCCATTCGCCGACCTTCAGCTGGTCTACCTTACCTAGTTTCACAAAGGGCAGATCTGCGGCGTCGATCTTCAGCAAGGCCACGTCGGTGCGGGCATCAGAGCCCACGACTTTGGCTTTGTACTCACGCTTGTCGTTTAGCGTGACAATCATTTCGTCGGCGTCGGCAATTACGTGGGCATTGGTCAGCACGTAACCATCGGCAGACAGGATAAAGCCGGAGCCCATGCCGCCAGTACGGTATTCGCGCAGCTGCGGCGGGGCAAAGCGGCGGAAAAATTCGGCAAACGGGTCGTTTTCCATGCCTTCCGGCACGTTGCGTACTACTTCGCGCACGGTTTGCACGGTGCGGATATTAACCACGGCGCGGCCCTGGTTTTCCACCAGCTGGGTGAAATCCGGCAAGGCCAGTTGCGGGGCCGCCATCAGCGGCGCAGAGCCACCCAGCAGGCCGGCTACCATCATGGAAGAGACAATCAGCTTCTTGATCGGCATGTTTTGACAAACTCCATGGAAACAGTCTGAACATCGACAAGGCTGGCAATATGCGGCTGATAGCGGGCATCCCCCGCCAAACGCCGTGCATAAACATGCACACAGCCCAAAGTGAACAACAGGCAAACCAGCGCCAGCAACGCGGCGATGGCATCACCATAACGGCTACCCAGTACAGCACCGCCAATCAGCGCCAGTACCGGCAAGCCATACAGCAAGCCGGCGCTGCGCAGCATGCCGGATTCCGGCACCGCAATATTGACCTGCTGGCCAGGCGCTACGCCCAGTGGGTCCAGCACACGAAAGCGCGGCTCGCGCAGGGAGAACAAGCGCGCCATCTGCAAAGAGCGGCAACCATGTACCGGGTGGCACTGCCCGCAGGGGGCGTGCGGCCGTGGTGCTACCCAGGCAAAACCGGGTTCCACAGATAGCACGCGCGCTTCGGTTTCTATCATTTACTTGGCAGTCAGGCGGATATTTTTGAGCACGGACTGCAAGCCAGCCTCGGGCAAATCACCTACCACAGTCAGCAGCATGTCGCCGCTCTGACGTGATGCCACGCCGATACCGTTGGCCGCAGTGGCCGCCGTCTGATTTACCCCCTCGCCAGTGGCGGCTTCGACAAACAGCGACACTTTGGCAAAGCCATCGGAGAACACGTAGTGCTGCACGGCTTTTTCATGGCCTGGCAGGGGGCGATTCACAAAGCGCACCATGCGAAAGCCACTGGGCAAGCCTTTGATGTCGTGCACGGGCTGCATGCCTTGCTGCACGCCGCCTACCTTACCCAGCACCAGGCTTTGCTTGTAGCGCGGCTTGAGCTGGGTTTTGTCCTTGGGTGGCTGTAGCTGCAGCTCGGTAAAGGCAAACTGCTCGACCACCTCGCCCTTGCCCGTTGCCGTGACAACTTTCAGTGGCAGTGCACTTTGCGGGTCAATACAGAAACGCTGGGTATAACGCGATGCCGCATCCCTAGGCTTGAGCGTAAGCCACTGGCAGTCCTTCTGCGCCACGCGATCCATACCGCCGCGCACCAGCTGGTAACCCTGCGCCAGCTCTTCGGTGTGATCCGGCAGCAAGGCAGGAAACAGCTTGATGGCACTGAGCTTGGCCGCACTGAGCGCCTTGGCATCCGGCGCGTAACAGGTCAGCTCGTTGCCTACGCGCACGATCTCGCGCGGCATGCCATCCAGTGATTCGCGGCGCTCGCGCACCACGCCCGCGTCCACGGCACGCTGCAGGCGGAAGGTTTCCAGCTCGCTACCCAGCTGGTGCATATAAGTAGCGCTTAACGGCAGGTTGACTGCCGCCTCGGCGGCTTTGTCCAGCAAAGCCCAGTCGTCATCCGCCAGGGCGGCCAGGGGCAAGGCTGCTACAACACAGGCTGCTATTACGCGCATCAGTGCAGACCTTTCGCCGCAGGTTCCACCAGGCTGGCACGGGCCAGGCCATCGCTCAGACTGATATCCTGGTGTGCATCCAGGTAAGACTGGTTGGCCGCATTGACCGTATTGACCACCTGCACCTGGGCACCAGGCGTCGGCACGGCTTGCGCCATCAGTGCCGGGTCGCTGGCTTGCTGGCCCTGCCAGCTATACCAGCCCACTACCCCGGCCATGGCCACTGACGCAGCCAACGCAAGGCGCGCCACCGGACGGCTGCGTTTTTGCACCAGATTGCGCGGGGCCAGCACCGTAGGTTCGGCTTGCAGTGCCTGCGACACCTGCTCGCGCACGTCTACCTGCAACAAGGCATTGCCACGCAGTGCGTCGCCGATCAGGTGGTATTCCTGCCAGGCAGCTTTCAGCTGGTCATCGTTACCCAGCATGTGCATGGCCTGAGCGGCGTCCTTGTCGCTCAGCTCGCCATCCATCAGGGAAGAAAGGGTTTCTTTCATAATCTGCTCACCATCTTTTGTTCTTGGCTGTATCCAGCAAAGGACGCAACTCGGTCGCGATTGCTTCACGCGCACGGAAAATCCGTGAGCGCACCGTGCCTATCGGGCAATTCATTGCGCTGGCAATTTCCTCATAGCTCAGCCCTTCCATTTCGCGCAGGCTGATGGCCGTGCGCAGCTCCTCAGGCAAACGCTCTACCGCCGCATTCACGGCAGAGAGTATCTGCTGATTCATCATCTCGGCTTCCGGGGTGTGGTGGTCCGGTATCTGGCTTGCCATATCCAGACTCTCACCATCCTCATCCTCGAACTCCGCGCTAACCACTGGCCGGCGGCCAGCAGAGGTCAGGAAATTCTTGGCCGTATTGATGCCAATACGGTAAAGCCATGTGTAAAAAGCACTCTCGCCACGAAACGAAGGCAGCGCACGATAAGCTTTGACAAAAGCCTCTTGCGTCACGTCTTCGATATCGGCCGAGTCACGAATGAAGCGCGACAACAGGCGCGACAATCGCCGCTGATACTTCGACACCAGCAAGTCGAAAGCGCGCTTTTCACCACGCTGCGCCCTCTCCACCAGCTGCTGGTCGAGCTCACGATCACTCATCGTTATCAAATTCTCCCTGATTCGCCCTGCTTGGTTTTGTTTAGTGCCGGCTCGCGCCGATGCAAGGCAATGCTATGACCGGCCCTCGTCAAAATAAGTTCACCTGCCCGTAAACAGGCACACGCAAGCAGCAGGCTGTATAGCAGATGCGCCCTGACGGCTGTGTTTCAAGATGTGGCAGGCAAAGGTGCCACACTGTCGCGCCCGGACAAACAACCAGATAGAAAACGCTTACAAAAAAACCAAGCACTTGCTAGAATGCCACGCAAGTACCCCAGAACACAGGCAGGAGACGCCAGATGACGACACCCGGTCAACGCTTCCGCGATGCGGTAGCCCAAGAAAAACCCCTGCAAGTAGTCGGCGCGGTTAACGCCTATGCCGCACGCCTGGCCGAACATAGCGGCTTCAAGGCACTGTACCTGTCCGGCGGCGGCGTAGCCGCCTGCTCCTGCGGCATTCCTGACCTGGGCATTACCACACTGGAAGACGTGCTGATCGACGTGCGCCGCATTACCGACGCCACCGAGCTGCCGCTACTGGTAGACATCGACACCGGCTGGGGCGGCGCGTTCAACATTGCCCGAGCCGTGCGCCACCTGGAAAAAGCCGGCGCTGCCGCCGTGCACATCGAAGACCAGGTACAACAAAAGCGCTGCGGCCACCGCCCGAACAAAGCCATTGTCAGCCAGGAAGAAATGGTCGACCGCATCAAGGCCGCCACTGACGCCCGCAAAAACGGCATGGTGATCATGGCCCGCACCGACGCATTGGCCGTAGAAGGTCTGGACGCCGCCATCGAGCGCGCCGTGGCCTGCGTAGAAGCCGGCGCCGACATGATCTTCCCGGAAGCCATTACCGACCTGGCCATGTACAAACAGTTTGCCGAGGCGGTGAAGGTGCCGATTCTGGCCAACATCACCGAGTTTGGCGCCACCCCGCTCTACACCACCGAAGAACTGGGCGCCAATGGCGTAGGTCTGGTGCTGTACCCGCTGTCGGCCTTCCGCGCCATGAGCCAGGCTGCACTAAACGTGTACGGCGCCATCCGCCGCGACGGCAGCCAGAAAAACGTGGTGGACACCATGCAGACCCGCATGGATCTGTACGAGCACCTGGGCTACCACAGCTACGAACAAAAGCTGGACGCACTGTTTGCCGAAGGCAAAAACAAATAAATCACGTTTTGCAGGGTTGGCCGCACGCCACACATAACACAGAGAGCCTGGTCAGCCCTGCCCCCCCTATTCACGTTCGCGGCCGCGCCGCAATGACACAGCAGGCCTCCCGCCCGCGGGTACGGCAGCACAAAGGAGAAGTGGCATGAGTGAAGTAGTGATTGGCAAACCGAAAAAATCCGTCGCCCTGTCCGGCGTCGCCGCTGGCAATACTGCCCTGTGTACCGTTGGCCGCAGCGGCAACGACCTGCACTACCGTGGCTACGACATTCTGGACCTGGCCGCCCAGGCCGAATTCGAAGAAGTCGCCTACCTGCTGGTGCATGGCAAGCTGCCCAATCGTGCCGAACTGGCCGGCTACAAGAAAAAGCTCAAGAGCCTGCGTGGCCTGCCTGCCTCGGTAAAAGCCGTGCTGGAAGCCCTGCCGGCCAACGCCCACCCGATGGACGTGATGCGCAGCGGCGTATCGGCCCTGGGTTGCGCCCTGCCAGAAAAAGACGACCACAACATCGCCGGTGCGCGTGACATTGCCGACCGTCTGATGGCCAGCCTGGGCTCGATGCTGCTGTACTGGTACCACTTCAGCCACAATGGCAAGCGTATCGAGGTAGAAACCGACGACGACAGCATCGGCGGCCACTTCCTGCACCTGCTGCATGGTGAAAAGCCGTCCGAGCAATGGGTACGCGCCATGCACACCTCGCTCAACCTGTACGCCGAGCACGAATTCAACGCCTCCACCTTTACCGCTCGCGTCATCGCCGGCACCGGCTCCGACATGCACAGCGCCATTACCGGCGCCATCGGCGCACTGCGCGGCCCGAAACACGGCGGCGCCAACGAAGTGGCATTCGAAGTACAAAAGCGCTACGAAAGCCCGGACGAAGCCGAGGCCGACATTCGCGCCCGCGTGGAGCGTAAAGAAGTAGTGATCGGTTTTGGCCACCCGGTGTACACCATCAGTGACCCGCGCAACAAAGTCATCAAGGAAGTGGCGCACGAACTGTCCAAAACCGCCGGCGACACCAAGATGTTCGACATTGCCGAGCGCCTGGAATCGGTGATGTGGGACATCAAGAAAATGTTCCCCAACCTGGACTGGTTTTCGGCCGTGAGCTACCACATGATGGGCGTGCCTACCGCCATGTTCACGCCGCTGTTCGTCATCGCCCGCACCAGCGGCTGGAGCGCCCACGTGATCGAGCAGCGCATCGACGGCAAGATCATCCGCCCGTCGGCCAACTACACCGGCCCGGAAGACCAGGCCTTCGTACCGCTGGCCCAGCGCTAACGACTGCCAGCCACGGAAACTACGGGAAACTTGGCCACGAAAACCACCAAACAACACGAAAAAGACCTGAATATCCGGAGGTCGGCATCTCCATGCTCGGCCATCTGGATACTTGGGCATGACGCTTCTATGTTTTTGCGTGGGGTTCGTGGCCAGAAGTAGCACGCACACCACCAAACGGATAAGCACTCAACGTTAGTTTTTGTTTTCGTGCTTTTCGTGGTTATCGTGGCAAAAAAGCTTTTGAATTTTCGTGGTTGCGGTGAATGCTGCAGCCACGAAACACACCCTCCAAAACATTGCCGGTAAAAACCGCCATGAATAGCCAATACCGCAAACCGCTGCCCGGCAGCCCGGCCGACTACTTCGACACCCGTGCTGCCGTAGACGCCATCGCCCCCGGCGCCTACGCCACCCTGCCCTATGTTTCCCGCGTACTGGCCGAACAGCTGGTGCGCCGCTGCGAACCCGCGCAGCTGACCGATGCGCTAACCCAATTGATCGAACGCCGCCAGGACCTGGACTTCCCCTGGTACCCGGCGCGCGTGGTGTGCCACGACATCCTGGGCCAAACTGCCCTGGTGGACCTGGCCGGCCTGCGCGACGCTATTGCCGACCAGGGCGGCGACCCGTCCCAGGTGAACCCGGTGGTGCCCACCCAGCTCATCGTGGATCACTCGCTGGCGGTAGAGTGCGGCGGGTTTGACCCGCAGGCCTTCGAGAAAAACCGCGCCATCGAAGAGCGCCGTAACGAAGACCGCTTCCACTTTATTAACTGGACGCGCACTGCGTTCAAGAACGTAGACGTGATCCCGGCCGGCAACGGCATCATGCACCAGATCAACCTGGAAAAAATGTCGCCGGTGATCCAGCTGCGCGACGGCGTGGCCTTCCCCGACACCTGTGTCGGCACCGACAGCCACACCCCGCACGTGGACGCGCTGGGCGTGATCGCCATCGGCGTCGGCGGCCTGGAAGCCGAAACCGTGATGCTGGGCCACCCATCCATGATGCGCCTGCCCGATATCGTGGGCGTAGAGCTGACCGGCCAGCGCCAACCCGGCATTACCGCCACCGACATCGTGCTGGCGCTGACCGAGTTCCTGCGCAAAGAGCGCGTCGTGGGTGCCTGGGTAGAGTTCTTTGGCGCAGGCGCCAACAGCCTGTCCATCGGCGACCGTGCCACCATCGCCAATATGTGCCCGGAATACGGCGCCACCGCCGCCATGTTCTACATCGACGAGCAGACCATTACCTACCTGAAGCTCACCGGCCGCGAGCCGGAACAGGTAGCGCTGGTCGAAAACTACGCCCGCCACACCGGGCTGTGGGCCGATGACCTGAAAACCGCGCAATACCCGCGCGTGCTGCGCTTTGACCTGTCCGGCGTGGTGCGCAATATGGCCGGTCCGTCCAACCCGCACAAACGCCTGCCTACGTCGGCGCTGGCCGAGCGCGGCATTGCCGACGCCGCCAAGCTGGCCGCAGCCCGCGACGAAGAAGCCCGCGGCCAACTGCCGGACGGCGCGGTGATCATTGCCGCCATCACCAGCTGCACCAACACCAGCAACCCGCGCAACGTGGTGGCCGCCGGCTTGCTGGCCAAGAAAGCCAACGCGCTGGGCCTGGCCCGCAAGCCGTGGGTGAAAACCTCGTTTGCGCCGGGTTCCAAGGTAGCCAAGCTGTACCTGGAAGACGCCGGCCTGCTGCCGGAGCTGGAACAACTGGGCTTCGGCATCGTCGCCTACGCCTGCACCACCTGTAACGGCATGTCCGGCGCGCTGGACCCGGCCATCCAGCAAGAAATCATCGACCGCGACCTGTACGCCACCGCCGTGCTGTCCGGCAACCGCAACTTCGACGGCCGCATCCACCCCTACGCCAAGCAAGCCTTCCTGGCGTCGCCGCCGCTGGTAGTGGCCTACGCGCTGGCCGGCACCGTGCGCTTCGACATCGAGCAGGACGTGCTGGCCGTGGTAGACGGCCGCGAGATCCGCCTGCAAGACCTGTGGCCGTCGGACGAGGAGATCGACGCTATCGTCGCGGCCAGCGTGAAGCCCGAGCAGTTCAAACAGGTGTACATCCCGATGTTCGACCTGGGCGAAGCACAGCAAGCCGACAGCCCGCTGTACCAGTGGCGCCCGATGTCCACCTACATCCGCCGCCCGCCGTACTGGGACACCGAAGGCATGGGTGCGCTGGCGGCCAACCCGCGCACGCTGAAAGGCATGCGCCCGCTGGCGGTACTGCCGGACAACATCACCACCGACCACCTGTCGCCGTCCAACGCCATTCTGGCCAGCTCTGCTGCCGGCGAATACCTGGCCAAGATGGGCCTACCAGAAGAGGACTTCAACAGCTACGCCACCCACCGCGGCGACCACCTCACCGCCATGCGCGCCACCTTTGCCAACCCGCAGCTGGTGAACGAAATGGCTGTGGTAGACGGTGCAGTGAAAAAGGGCTCGCTGGCCCGCGTCGAGCCGGAAGGCAAAGTGATGCGCATGTGGGAAGCCATCGAAACCTATATGGCACGCAAACAACCGCTGATCATCGTGGCCGGTGCCGACTACGGCCAGGGTAGCTCGCGCGACTGGGCCGCCAAAGGCGTGCGCCTGGCGGGGGTGGAAGTGATCGTGGCCGAAGGCTTCGAGCGCATCCACCGCACCAACCTGATCGGCATGGGCGTGTTGCCGGTGGAGTTCAAACCCGGTACCACGCGGCTGACGCTGGGCCTGGACGGCACCGAAACCTACGACATCCAGGGCGAGCTGGCACCACGCTGCGACTTGACGCTGGTGGTACAGCGCCGTGACGGCAGCAGCGTGGAGGTGGCGGTAACCTGCCGCCTCGATACCGCCGCCGAAGTGAGCGTCTACCAGGCCGGCGGCGTGCTGCAGCGCTTTGCTCAGGACTTCCTGGCGGGCGCAGCCTAACGCACCCTCACCCCCGGCCCCTCTCCCGCCCGCGGGTGAGGGGTGACTGGGCGCAAGGTTGGCCGCAATCGCCATGCACAGCATTGGCTAAGACCAAAACCGCACCTATACCACCAAAGCCTCTCGCCCCAGCGGGGAGAGGGGTTAGGGTGAGGGGCAAACAGCACAAGGTAACAAACGAAGGGAGCAGCGCATGGCGGCCAATCAGCACGCGCGGCAGCTACGCCAGCGCATGACCAACGCCGAGCAGCTGCTGTGGCACCACCTGCGCAACCGCCGGCTGGATGGCCACAAATTTCGCCGGAAACACCCGATCGGGCCTTACATCGTAGACTTCGTCCACCTGCAAGCCCGGCTGGTTATCGAAGCAGACGGCGGGCAGCACCTGGGCAACGCGCACGACCAGCAACGCGATGCCTGGCTGCAGGCACAGGGCTACCGTGTGCTGCGCTTCTGGAACAACAACATACTGCAGCAACCCGATACCGCACTGGCCGCCATCTGGCAGGCGCTGCCAGACCAGACCAGAAAGGACGCATCCGCATGAGTCACCCGGCACAAATCCGTATTCCCGCCACCTATATCCGTGGCGGCACCAGCAAGGGCGTATTCTTCCGCCTGCAAGACCTGCCCGCCGCCTGCCAGCAACCCGGCGCAGCACGCGATGCGCTGTTCATGCGCGTCATCGGCAGCCCCGACCCGTACAGCGCCCATATCGACGGCATGGGCGGGGCCACCTCCAGCACCAGTAAGTGCGTGATCCTGAGCAAAAGCACTGTGCCTGACCACGACGTGGACTACCTGTACGGCCAGGTGTCGATAGACAAGCCGTTTGTGGACTGGAGCGGCAACTGCGGCAACCTGTCCACCGCCGCCGGCGCCTTTGCCATCCACGCTGGCCTGGTGGCCCCCGAGCGCGTGCCGCAAGACGGCGTTTGCACCGTGCGCATCTGGCAGGCCAACATCCGCAAAACCATTATTGCCCACGTACCGGTAAGCCACGGCCAAGTGCAGGAAACCGGCGATTTCGAGCTGGACGGCGTGACCTTCCCGGCCGCCGAAATCGTGCTGGAGTTCCTCGAGCCGTCGGACGATGGCGACGACGGCGCGATGTTCCCCACCGGCAACCTGGTAGATGCGCTGGACGTGCCCGGCATCGGCACCCTGCCCGCTACGCTGATCAGCGCCGGCATCCCCACCGTGTTCGTCAACGCGGCAGATATCGGCTATAGCGGCACCGAGCTGCGCGAGCATATCAACAGCGACGCCGCCGCGCTGCAGCGCTTCGAAGCCATTCGCGTGGCCGGCGCGCTACGCATGGGGCTGATCAAGACACCGGAAGAAGCCGCCAACCGCCAGCACACGCCCAAGATTGCCTTTGTGGCACCGCCGCAGGACTACACCGCATCCAGCGGCAAAACCATTGCCGCCGGCGATGTGGACCTGCTGGTGCGGGCGCTGTCGATGGGCAAGCTGCACCACGCGATGATGGGCACCTGCGCGGTAGCCATCGGCACCGCCGCGGCCATCCCCGGCACGCTAGTGAACCAAGCGGCCGGTGGCGGCGCGCGCGAGGCGGTGCGCTTTGGCCACCCGTCCGGCACGCTGCGCGTGGGCGCCGAAGCGGTGCAGGACAACGGCCAGTGGAAAGTGACCAAGGCCATCATGAGCCGAAGCGCGCGCATCCTGATGGAAGGCTGGGTACGGGTACCGGGCGATACGTTCTGATTCCGCCCACCTGAAAAACCATGCGGCCAACCTTGCGTGACAAGGTTGGCCGCATCGTTCAAGGCAACAGGGTTCAGGCTTTTGCCACCTCGGCCAGCAATGCCTGCGCCGCCAGTTTGCCCAAGTTATTGGCCGCCAGCGGGCTGTCGCCGGTAATCAGCTTGCGGTCCTGGTAACACTGGCCGCTGATGCCTTCGTTCAGCACTTCCACGCCCAACTCGGCCAAGCGCGCAGCCAACGGCCAGCGCAACTGGCCAGGCATGTAGCCGATATCCACGTTGGCGCCTTGGTCCAGCGCGTCGGGGAACACGCAGATCTTGTAGCCCTTGTAGAGATAATTGTCGGCGCTTTCGCCCAGCGCCGGTGCCAGCATACAGGCAGGGCCATGGCACAACGTGATCACGTACTTGTCTTTGGCCATCGCCCACTGCAGCAGTGCTTTCACTTCCAGGCTGTCCGGAATGCCCACCAGCGAGCCGTGACCGCCCGGCACAAACACCGCGATATACGGCGAATCGGCGTGCAGGTTTTCTGCCATCACATCAGACAGCTTGCGCGGCTGCTTGAACTGGGCGCGGTACTTCTGGTACGTGGCTTTCACTGTCTCGTCTTCTGCCGGCATGGCCCACATTTCAAACTTCACCGGGTTGCCAGACAGGGTGGCTACCTCGATATCGAAACCGGCACTGTCCAGGTGATACATCGGCAACAGCGTTTCCACCGGGTGGTTGCCGGTGGAAAACATGGTGCCGTTCTGCATCAACACATAGCGCTCATCGGTGGCCACCATCAGCACTTTCCACTTTTTGCCGGTGTAGGGCTGCGGATAGACGGTACCGTCAAAGTCGGTTTTGGGGGCGGTGTACAGGCTTAGCGAGTACGGCGAGGGGAAAAAGGCATTTTCCTCAGCACGATCGGGGGTGGGTGCTTTGCTCAGTTCGTTGACTGTGGTTGTCATGTCAGGCCCTTTGTGTTGGATTGATCTGCACCTTGCCGCCCATTCAGGCAAGCAGCGGTCGGCCAGCAGCACGACGCGGTTGCCCGGCGGCATAAATAAGCTACACCGCACACTGCTTGCAATAATAGTTAAAAATTGCAATGTAGCGTTTCACCGGTGCAACAGGTGTCGGCACTGACAGGCAGGGGCCGGATGCGGTAGCGTAAAGCCTTGATTCGACTCCCACCGTACCCACACCATGCTGGACCTGAATGCGCTGTTCTACTTTGTACAAGTCGTTGACCACGGCGGCTATAACGCTGCCAGCCGCGCTACCGGGGTACCCACTTCGCGCCTCAGCCGCAGCATCCGCCAGCTGGAAACCCACCTGTCCGCCCGCCTGATCAACCGCAGCCCGCGCCACTTTGCACTGACCGAGGCCGGGCAGGCGTTCTACACCCACTGCCAGCAAGTCATGCTCGCCAGCGATGCTGCGCAGGCAGCCATAGCGCAGCAGCACATCGAGCCGCAAGGTACGATACGGCTCAGCTGCCCCACTGCCCTGCTCAATTTTGTGGTGGGCGGCATGATCTCGCGCTACATGGCGCGTTACCCGCTGGTCAAGGTGCAGATAGAAAGCACCAACCGCGAGGTCGATGTGGTACGCGAGGGGCTGGACATCGCGCTAGTGGCCAAAACCCCGCCCATAGAAGACAGTAATCTGGTGATGAAGCGGCTATCGCGCAGCCCGCAGGCGCTGGTGGCCAGCCCGGCACTGCTGGCACGTTACGGTCACCCGGGCAGCGTAGACGATCTGGCGGGTTTGCCCAGCCTGCACTGGGGGCCACAAGCACGCCACTACCAGTGGCAACTGCAAGGGCCAGGGGGACAAAGTGCCAGCATCAGCCATCAGCCGCGGCTGGTCACCGACGACGTCATCACCATCCGCCGCTGCGCACTGGAACACGGTGGCATGGCGCAGCTGCCTTTGCTGGTGTGCTTCAAGGACCTGCAGCAAGGCTTGCTGCTGCCGGCGCTGGACGGCTGGCAGCCACCGGAGGCAGTGGTGTTTGCGCTCTTCCCCTCCCGCCAGGGCATGCCACTTTCGGTACGCAGCCTGCTGGACTTCCTCACTGACAGCTTTGGCGACTTGGATTTTTCCAACCTGCAGGCAGGCTACGCAGCAAGGGGCGACGAAGACGCCTGCTTCATGCGCTAAGGTTGGCCGCAAGCCGCTTCAGGGCCACCTTGGCCGAGCTGCCGGAGCTAGCGCGGCAAACCACAGTGCCCGCACCCTTGCGGCCAGGCCTGTCGGACGGCACAAGTACCAAAACACAGCCCGCCAGGCCGGATAGCCGGCAAGGCGGGCTGTATCCACAGACAGGGCTGGCTTATACCGCGTACTGCAGCAAGGTACCGTAGTGCTCTACGCGGCGGTCGCGAAATACACCCCAGGCGCGGCGCTTAGCCGCCAGCGCGTCCAGGTCGAAAGTGGCGGTGAGGATGGTGCCATCCTCGCTGCCGGCCTCGGCACGCAGCTCGCCGTCTTCTGCGGCAATGAACGAGCCGCCGTAGAAAGTGATGTGCGTGCCGGCCTCGCCGTGCTCGGTGCCAACACGGTTACTGGCCAGTAGCGGCATCACGTTGGCCGCAGCGTGGCCGCGCTGGGTGTTTTGCCAGTGGCGCAGCGACTGGATGCCCGGGTCGTGCGGCTCGCTGCCGATGGCGGTGGGAAACAGCAGCAGCTCGGCGCCCATCAGTGCCATGCTGCGCGCGGTTTCGGGGAACCACTGGTCCCAGCAGATGCCCACGCCCAGCCGGCCGTAGCGGGTGTCCCACACCTTGAAACCCATATCGCCGGGCGCAAAGTAGAACTTCTCGCTGTAACCGGGGCCGTCCGGAATGTGCATCTTGCGGTAGTGGCCCAGCACGCTGCCGTCGGCGTCGATCATGGCCAGGCTATTGAACTGGGTATTGCCCGCCTGCTCGAAAAAGCTCACCGGCAGTACCACCTGCAGCTCGCGCGCCAGCGCGGCAAAGCGCCCCAGCCACGGGTGGCCGTCGAACGGCGCCGCCAGCGCGTTGTGGTGATGGCGCTGATCGATGCAGAAATACGGCGTTTCGAACAGCTCTTGCAGCAGGATCACCTGCGCCCCTTGCGCCGCCGCAGCGCGCACCAGGGCTTCGGCGCGATCCAGGTTGGCCGCACGGTCCCAGCTACAGGCCATCTGTGTAGTAGCCACGGTCACGTTACGCATCTTGTTCTCCTTGCAGTGCCCAGTACTGGCGCTGGGGGTCGCGGGCACGCGCCACGGCGGCGGCTTCGCCGCTGGTCAGCGGCCGGTCCGGCACCCAGTGCGGGTCGTCGAAATCCACCTGCTGGCCGCTTAGCCCTTCGATGACACCGAGCGTGGCAATCGGCAGGTACGGCAGGCTGTA
The DNA here is from genome assembly GCF_979366545.1 of Vogesella perlucida. NCBI lineage: Bacteria > Pseudomonadati > Pseudomonadota > Betaproteobacteria > Neisseriales > Chromobacteriaceae > Vogesella > Vogesella perlucida. The sequence goes on along the minus strand of NZ_CEETRO010000006.1, from coordinate 44,953 downwards.
GCCGCCTTCCTGCAGCATCACGATGCGGCCTTGGCACAGCTCACCCGCCGCAGCGGTGAGGCTGGCCGCCAGCGCACGGTAGCCGGGGCGGGTAAGGCGCATGCGGCCCAGCGGGTCGTAGGCATTGGCGTCCTGCCCGGCCGACACCAGAATCAGCTCGGGGCGGAAGCGCTGCAGCACCGGCAGCAACACCTGCTCGAATGCCAGCGCGTAGGCGGCGTAGCCACTGCCGGCCGGCAGCGGGATGTTCAGCGTGTAGCCGGCAGCGTCGCCCTGCCCTTGGTCCGTCTCGCTGCCGCCTTCCAGCGGGTAGTTGCCTTCCTCGTGCAGCGAGCAGAACAGCACATGCGCGTCGGCCTCGAACACATGCTGGGTGCCGTTGCCGTGGTGCACGTCCCAGTCGATGATGGCGATGCGCTGCAAGCCGTAACGGGCCTGGGCGTGGCGCGCCGCCACCGCCACGTTGTTGTAGTAGCAGTAGCCCATGGCGTAGTCGGGCCCGGCATGGTGGCCGGAGGGGCGGATCAGCGCGTAGGCGCGGCCAACCTTGCCTTGCAGTACCGCGTCTACCGCGGCGCAGGCCGCACCGGCGGCGGCGCGGGCGATGCGCTCGGTAGCCGGGCCGCCACGCGCATCGGGGCCTAGCTCGACACCATCGCCATCCGCAGCGGCACAGTTGGCCGCCAGCTGCGCCAGGTAGGCCGGGGTGTGCACCCGTAGCAGCGCAGCGTCGTCGGCCGGCAGGTAGGCCAGCGGCTGCAGCCGTGCTGTCATGCCGGTGGCGTCCAGCAGCGCCTTGGTATAGGCCAGGCGCTCGGGGCAGTCGAACTCGGCGCCGGCATCGGCGCTACCAGCGCTACCGTGGTAAGTCTGGCGCCCTGCGTTATGTTGCAGAAACAGCTCGTCGTACAGAAAACCGGTGGGGGTGGTCATGGTGTGCTCCTAGCGGCCGGTCTTGAACTTCTGCCACAGCCGGGTCTGGATGCGCTGTACCGCAGGCTCCAGCGGGCGCTGTACCCAGAAGGATTTCATGCGGGTGGCGTCGGGGTAGATCATCGGGTCGCTGGTCAGGTCTTTGCTCATCAGCTTGGTGGCCTGGGCATTGGGGCTGGGGTACATCACCGCATTGCTGATGTTGGCGATGACGTCCGGGCGCAGCAGGTAGTTGATGAACAGGTGGGCGTTATCGACGTTCTTGGCGTCTTTGGGGATCACCATGCTGTCAAACCACATGGGGGCGCCCTGCTGCGGAATGGTGTAGGCGATGTTCTGGCCGTTCTTGTTCTGCTTGGCGCGCAGCTTGGCCACCAGTACCGCGCCGGAGTAACCAGTGCTGACGCACACTTCGCCATTAGCCAGGTCGTTCATCACCGGGGTGGCGATCAGGCGCTTCACGTAGGGGCGGGCTTTGGCCAGCACGGCGTAGGCGGCCTCGTAGTCTTTGGCGCTGGTGCTGTTGGGGTCCAGCCCCAGGTAGCGCATGGCCATGGGCAGCATCACGCTGCCGGCATCGTTATAGGCCACATTGCAAGCTTGCAGCTTGGCCAGCACCTCGGGCTTGAACAACAAGTCGTAGCTATTGGCCGGCAGCTGGCCGCCCAGGGCTTTCTTCACTTTGTCCACGTTGTAGCCAATGGCCGTGGTGCCCCACATATACGGCACACTGTACTGCATGCCCGGATCGACACTGTCTACCTTGGGCACAAAGGCCGGGTCCAGGTTCTTCAGGTTGGTCAGCTTGCGCTTGTCCAGCTTCTGGTACACCCCGCTCTGGATCTGGCGCGTCAGAAATTCGTTGGACGGAAACACCAGGTCGTAGCCACTGCCACCAGCCAGCAACTTGGTCTGGAGCACTTCGTTGCTGTCGTACACATCCAGCCGCACTTTGATGCCGGTTTCTTTTTCGAATCCGGCAACAGTATCGGGGGCGAAGTATTCACCCCAGTTGTAGATGTTCAAGGTACCGGCTGCCTGGGCCAACGGTGGCACACAAGCAGCCGCAATACAGATGGCAAGGGCTTTCACGGTGATTTTCATTGCACTCTCCCTGGTGTGATACGCACAAATGCGTGTGTCGGTGAAAACATCATGAGCGCAAGTGCGCGGCAGGATAAAGTACGTGGCAGGCAGTTCTTTTTTTCCCGGATGGAAAAACTGATGGATACATTTCAGGCGATACAAGCCTTTATCGCGGTGGCAGAAACCGGCAGCCTGTCACGCGCCGCACTAAAACTGGGCAAAAGCCCATCGGCCATGACCAAAGCGTTGAACGCGCTGGAGGCATCGTTAGGTACGCGGCTGCTGACGCGCAGCACGCGCCAGGTGGCACTGACCGAAGCGGGCCGCATTTATCTGGAAACCGCCAGCGAAGCCATGCAGCAGCTGGGGCGTGTCGGCCAGCGCCTGCGCGAGCTGGATGGCGAGCCACGCGGGGTGCTGCGCATCACCGCACCGCTATCGTTTGGCCGCGCCGTGCTGTCGGGCTTTTGCCCCGCGTTCATGCAGCGCTACCCCGAGGTGGAGCTGGATATCAGCCTGGCAGACCGCTACGTAGACCTGGTGGCCGAGAACTACGACCTGGCGCTGCGCCTGGGCCACCACGACCTGCCAGGCCAGATTGCCAAGATCATCGGCGATAACCGCGTGATGGTGTGCGCCTCGCCGGCCTACCTGGCCAGCGCGCCACCCCTGCACAGCCCGGCCGACCTGATGCAGCACCGCTGCCTGGTGTACCGCCACCCGCTATTGAACCCCGCATGGTTTTTTGCCCGCGATGGCCACAGCCTGCGGGTGGAACCGCAGGGGCGTATCCGTTCGGACAATTTCGATTTGCTGCTGGACGCGGCCTGCGCCGGGCAGGGTATCTTGCCCTGCCCGCGCTGGAGCGCACTGCACCACATCAGGGCAGGGAAACTGCTGCAGGTGTTTGCCGACTACCACTGCACGGGCGAGAGCTTTGGCCGCGACCACGTGTACGCGGTGTACCCGGCCGCACGGCGCAACGCGCTAAAGGTGAGGCTGTTTGTGGAAGAGATACAACAATGGATGGCGTGTCATTTTAGCGACAGCCCTAGCCCGGCCACACCAAGCGCCTAGCGGCGGCTGCCGGTGCCCGGGCTGGCCGCCTGGCGCAGGCACACCTAAGGCAATAAGGCTTGGAAGCTGAAACGGTAACGGCGGATAGACGGATTCTTCACCTTGCTGTAGCTGGCAAAATCCACCCGGCTGAAATCGGCATCGCTATAAGCTTTCAGATAGCGCTGGGCCAAGGCAGCATCGAAGCGGACAAACAGCGGCCGCTGCAGCTCCAGCCCCTCGCTGGCAAAATCCTTGCCGTGCTCGTAGTCGTACAGCATCACCAGCGCCCAGGCACCGGTCACAAAATGGCCGCCGGCCAGCGCGGTCAGGCTGCCATCGCTCAGGTTTTGCAGCGCCTCTGGCGAGGTATTGATGCCGCTGAAAAACGCGTCCCGGCCGGGCTCGCCGCCACGCGCGCGCCACTGGGCCATCGCTCCCATGGCCATCTGGTCGCTACCGGCCCACACCATGCGGGCTTGCGGGTGCCGGCGGTACAGCCAGCTGGCCTGCTGCGCCGCGCGCTGGCGGTCCCATGCTGCCATCACTTCCTGCACCACCACCACATCGCCCGCGTCGCGCACGGCCTCGTACAAACCCTGCAAGCGAAAAACCGACGTAGGCGTGCTGCGGTCGCCACCAATCACCAGCATGGGCATCTTGCCGCCGATGCGTGGCACCCGCGCCTGGCGTGCCTGGGCAATCAGGGCCTGGCCGGTAAGGTAGCCGGCATCTTGCGCACGCGGTTCCAGCGAGCCCAGCCACAGGGGGTACTTTTGCCGTGGTTTGCCCAGCTCGGCACCGGCCACACCGCCCCCGCCGCCACTGTAGGCCAGAAACGTCTTGATACCGGCGGCACTCAGCATCTGCACCATTTCCGCCGCGGTACCGAATTCATTACTCAGCATCACATAATCCGGCCGCTGCCCCGCAGGCAGGCTGGCCAGCGTACGCGTGTGCTCCAGCGCCAGCTTGGCGTTGCGCGCGGCGTACTCTATGCGCAGTGAAATACCCAGATCCTCTGCCGCTGCCTGCATGCTGCGGCTCGCCGTAAACCAATAGGTTTCGTTGGCATGCCCAGGGTTGATAAACACCACCGACATGGCCCAGGCGGGGCGCACAAGACACAGGCAGCACAGAAGCAATACAGCGCGCAACATGGGGCCATTCCTACAAATCGATAAATAACATTGTAGGTACTAACATAAAAATCCCATGGTTAATATCGAATTGCAGCGATCGCTGCAGCAGCAAGCCACCCTAATGCACGATGCATGAATTTCTGTGTCTATAAAACACACACATGCCCGATGGCATGAGAAAATTCCACCCAAGCCCATACTGCTCTGCCTACCAAGGCCCAGCCCGCCATGCCCAATACACCCGAACAACACACGCCCAAACCGTGGCCGTTTTTTTCCAGCCTGCTGGGGCAAGGCAGCAAGGAAATCCTGGGCCAGCAAGAGCGCAGGGATAACGTCCTGACCATCGCGCCCATAGGGTTTGTGGTGGCCATCATTTTTGCTCTGTTCAACACCCTGCTGGCACCATTCCCGGTGCTCGGGATCATCGAGGCCTGCGGTGCTTTTCTGCTCTTGCTGCCCGCCATCCGCCTGGCACGGCGCGGCCAACATTTGCGCTGGGCAGAAAACCTGCTGATGCTGTGCGGCTTTCTGGTGTTTGGCGCGCTGGTCGTGATCGGTGGCGTGGGCGGCACCGGGCTGTTCTGGGCGTACAGCTTTCCCTTCATGGCGTTTTTCATCAAAGGCCAGCGCAAGGGCTGGCTATGGAGCAGCCTGTTTTTGCTGGAGGTCGGCGTGCTGCTGCTGGCGCTACGTGGTACCCCACTGGCCTACCCCTACGACCCGGTGCAGATACCGCACTACCTGTCGTCGCTGCTGTTTGTATCGGTGATTGCTGCCTGCTTCAACCTGCTGCGCAGCCGTTTTCAGGAAAAGCTGCACGAAGGCGTACTGGCCAATACCGCCACCGCCCAGCACTACCTTGACCAGCTGCAGTTTCTGGCACTGCACGACCCGGTTACCAAGCTGCCCAACCGCACCCGCATCCTGCCGGTACTGCAAGAAGAAATCGCCCAGACCCAGGCCCGCCAGGGGGGCTTGCTGGTGATCGCCATGCGGCTGTCCCGCCTGCCCGAAATCAGCAACATCATCGGCAACGATGCCACCAACGAGCTGATGCAAGCCATTACCGCCACCTTGCAGCAGCTGCTGGGCGACGGCGGCAAGCTGGGGCGCATCGCCCGGGAGGAAATGCTGCTGATTTTCCCCATGCGCAAACCGCAATTCGACCTGGACAACACCACGCGCATGGTGGGCAGTTACAACCTGGATTTTGAAATACGCGGCTTCCCGGTGCACATCGACTACACCGCCGGCATTGCCACCTACCCGCACCACGGCAGCAGCGCCGAGGTACTGCTGCACAAAGCCGAGCAGTCCATGCTGCAAGCCCTGCAACATGGCTTGCCGGCCACCATGTACGACGCCAGCCAGGACGAAGCGTTTGTACGCTACCACTACCGTTTTGGCCGCCTGCGTGACGCCATGGCGCAAAACCAGCTGACGCAGCACTTTCAGCCACTGATCAATATCCGCACCGGCAAACTGGTGGCAGCCGAAGCGCTGGCACGCTGGTTCGACCCGGAAGAAGGCTTTATCTCGCCGCTGGAATTCATCCCCATTGCCGAAAGCTCTGGCCTGATCAAGCCGCTGACCCGCTGGACCATCCGCGAAGCACTGCACCAGTGCGCCTTATGGCAGGCAGACTTCCCCGGCGTGGCAGTATCGGTCAACCTGTCGGTACGCAGCCTGTTCGACCCCGAGCTGCTACCCATGCTGCGCCAGCTGCTGCAGGAAACCGGCATCAACCCGGCACTGGTGCGGCTGGAGGTCACCGAAAGCCTGATGCTGGCGGCGCCGGAAAAAGGCCTGGCCATCCTGCGCGACATCGTGGCGCTGGGCATACGGCTCGCCATAGACGACTACGGTACCGGCTTTTCCTCGCTGGGCTACCTCAAGCTGCTGCCGGTGCAAGAACTGAAAATCGACCAGCGCTTTATCCGCCACCTGGTAGAAGACCGCGGCGATATGGCCATTGTGGAATCCACCATCGACCTGGCGCACCACCTGGGCCTGAGCGTGGTGGCAGAAGGCATAGAAGACCAGGAAACCATGCAACAGCTGTGGCTGCTAGGCTGCGATATCGGCCAAGGCTACTACTACAGCAAACCCATGCCGATAGACGACTACCTGAGCTGGTGCGACCACTACCAGCGCCGCCAGGCCGCCGACCCGCAGCTGCTGGACAGCGAGCCGGACAACACCCCGCTGCTGTAAGCCGGCTGCTGCGCTGTTGTCGGTGGGCTAGTACGGATAAAGCGCGTTTGAATCTGCGTAAATAGCGGGGCACTAGGCCCCGTTACTTTTTGGTCAAAGCAGATGTGGGGTGGCGGGAAAGAGGCATTGCTGCTGGCCTTGTTTGGCCAATACGTAGCTTGGGTTGAGCGCAGCGAAGCCCAATGTTTACCTGATCTCTCGCTGCAAGCCCTGCCACTTGCCTGAAAAACGCGGTAAGCGTTCGGGTTCATGTCATTCAGCACGCAGGGTGGGCAAAGCTCAGTATGGCCACCCTACTTGCTACCGTACAGATTCAATCGATGTTCTGGCCAATCCGCCAAAGAACACCGGATGGGTCGTAAAGACAGAAATCACGCATCTGCCAAGGCTGATCTTCCAGCTCGGTAACCTTGACCCCGTACTTTTCAAGGACACCACTTTCGTGGACCAGCTGCCACCAGGCTCCCACATCTTCTACCAGGATGTGCATCATGAAGTTTTCAGCGAATGATTCCGCGCAGAAATCCTGCAGTAAAAAGCTCACGCCCCCGAAGTGGAAATAAGCCACACCACCACCCTCGGAAGCCATCGTGAAACCAAGGTCCTGGTAGAACTGTTTGGAAAGCGCAAAGTCCTTCGACGGGACGAATGCCTTGATTTCCGAGATCTTGAGATTTGACATGGTGTGTTAGCCCTATGACACCAAACGTTTGGCAAGAAGCAAAGCCCAATGTTTACCGAGCTGCACTGCTGCAAATCATGTCAGCTCTTTTAAAAACGCGGTAAACGTTGGGCTTCATTGTAATGGCCTAGCCCTTTCTTCACAGGCCGCGTAGCGACCGGCTTTGCCAAACCGTCTGCAGCCGCGTCTCGGTAAAGTCGTCCGGCGTCACGGTAAGGCGGCGTGGCCATAGGCCCAGAAAGCCGTGCTGACGCGGGTGCATGTCCAGCCACTGCGCCACGCCGCGGTAGCAATAGAACACCAGCTCGGCGCAGCTAAAGCTCTGGAACGCTTTCACGTCGTTGCAGGCAAAGTCGTACTCGGCGCCCAGCTTACCCAGCGCGGCGGCGCAGGCCAGCCGGGTGGCTTCGTGGCGCTGCAGGGTGTGGTCGGCCAGTAGCTGGCTGGCCAGGCGCTGCTCGGCGCTGCCTGGCTGCAGCGCAAAAACCGGCGCCACATCGGTGTGCGGCACGCCCTGAAAGGTATCGGGCAGGCGCAGCACCTGCAGGTAGTCGCAGCGGCAAAAACTGAGGATGTCTTCCATCTGTACGCCTTCCGCCATGGCGTGAATCACCATGGCGTTATCGGGCCAGCTGCCATCGCTGTGCGGCTGCAGCACGCTATCAAAAAAGCGTTCCCGCATGGCCTCGCGGTGTGCCGGCAGTGCGGCCGCGGGGATGCGGCGGTCCTGGTCCCAGGCGTAGCCACTGATATCGGCGGCGGCGTGCTGGCGGTCTGGCTGGGCGATGTGGCCAACGTAGAGCGCGGCGTGGGTAAAGCGCCCTTTGCGGCGCTGCCCGGTGCCAAGCGGCCAACTACTGCGGATAAACCAGCTATCCAGATAGCCATCGTAGGCGCGCAGCAGGATATCGCCCGGCTGCAATACGCCCAGCAGCTCGCGCACGTCGGCACCTTTGACACGGTAGGTAGACGGGTCGAATACGATGACCGGCGGGGCGCGAAAGTACTTCAGGCGCCCCAGCAAGGTCATGGCGGCTTTTTGCAGCGGGCGGAACATATCAAATACCAGCAGCATTCAATGTATGCACTATGACAATTGAACACCATGACAGCAAGCCAAGACCCGCCCGGCCTGACAATATGGCCAGCCACCCGTGTGGTTTAAGACACGCCCTGCCCCAGCGCCAGCAGCGCGCCCACATTACCCGCCACCCGCGCCAGGTTGGCCGCAGCGTTGCCCAGCGCGGCTTCCAGCGTGGTGATGCGGTCCACGCAGGCAAACACGGCGCGGATGTGGTGCTGCTGCAGCGCCTCTACGCCGTCGCCCAACGCGCCACCAATGGCGATGGTGGGTACGCCATGGCGTGCTGCCAGCGTGGCCACGCCCACCGGCGTTTTGCCAAAGGCGCTTTGGCCGTCCAGCCGGCCCTCGCCAGTAATCACCAGGTCGGCGCCTTGCAGCGCAGCGGCCAGCCCTGCCGCCTCCAGCACCAGCTCGATGCCGGCCTGCATGCGCCCGCCCAGCACCGCCAGTGCGGCCGCGCCCATGCCGCCGGCGGCACCGCTGCCGGGCAAGTTGGCCGCATCGCAGCCGGTGGTGACGTGCAGCACGGCGGCGTAGCGCGCCAGCGCGGCGTCCAGCTGCGCCACCATGGCGGGGGTGGCGCCTTTTTGCGGGCCGAATACCGCGCTGGCGCCGTGCTCGCCCAGCAGTGGGTTACGTACATCGCAGGCGATATCGATGCGGCATTGCGCCAGCCGCGCATCCAGCCCGGCCAGATCCAGCGTGGCCAGATTGAGCAGCGCCGCACCGCCAGGCGGCAGCGGCTGGCCGGCGGCGTCCAGCAGCCGCGCGCCCAGTGCGGCCAACATGCCGGCGCCGCCGTCGTTGGTAGCCGAGCCGCCTATGGCCAGAATCAGCCGCCGTGCGCCGTGATCCAGCGCGGCGCGGATGAGCTGGCCGGTGCCGTAGCTGCAGGCGCGTAGTGGGTCGCGCTGTTCGCGCGGCACCAGCGCAATGCCGCTGGCGGCGGCCATCTCGACTACGGCGGTTTCGCCGTCGCCCAGCATGCCCCACGCCGCCTGTACCGGCGCACCCAGCGGGCCACGTGCTTGCAGATAGTGATAACGGCCACCGGTAGCGGCCAGCAGCGCATCCAGCGTGCCTTCGCCACCGTCGGCCACCGGCACGGTGTGCAAGACGGTATGCGGCAGGTGCGGCGCCAGCGCGGCGGCGATGATGTCGGCCACCTGCTGCGCACTAAGGGTTTCTTTGAAAGAATCGGGGGCGATGACGATCTTGCGCATGGTGTCTCCTGCTGGCGGCACGCTGCCGCCGCATGATAAGGGTTGGCCGCTACCGTGCGGCCAGGCTGATATGGATGCCAAAGCCTGCTTGCCACGCAATCTGGCTTTGCCTTGCCAACAGAAACTTTGCCAATTCAAAGGCTTACACGACACAACCCGGCTTGGCCGGTGCCGTGCCACCTTGATGCGTACGGCGTCAGCAGCCAGCCGCTACAGTGCAGCCAACCTTTGCTGCAGGCTGGCGGCCTCCTGCTGCAGCATATCGATAAAAGTAGTGGTCAAGGGCGACGACGGGCGGTACAGCGGCTGCACCAGGCTCACACGGTACGGCACCGACACGGCAAAGCGGCGCAGCTGCAGGCCGCTACCGGCCATGGCCAGCGCGGTGAGCGGGTTGACAATAGCCACGCCCAGCCCTTCGCGCACCAGCGCGCACACCGATACCGCGCTGTGCGTTTCCCACAGTAGCTGACGCCCCACACCGGCCTGCTCGAATACTGCATCCAGCAGCCGGCGATAGCGGTCGTCCGGCGACAGGCTGACAAAAGGCTGCCCGGCAAAATGCTGCGGGCTGAGCACGCTGTGCGCCAATAGGGGGTGACCCTCGGGCAGCACGCACAGCTCGTCGGCCTCCAGCACTGCCTGCAGGCGGGTGCCAGGCGGCGCTTCGCTGTGCTCGGTCAGGCCGATATCAAAGCGCTGCGCGCTGAGCCACTCTTCCAGCAACGGCGATTCCTGCGGCGTAATGGCTACCCGCGCCTGCCCGGCTACGGCGTGCAGGCGGCGGCACACCGCCGGCAGCAGCGCATGGGCAAAGGCCGGCAGACACACCAGCGCCAGCTGCGCCTGGTCCAGCCGCGCCAGGTTGGCCGCGGTTTCGCTTACCCTGGCCAGGCCGACGTAGGCGCGCTGCACCTCGTCGTACAGCGCCAGCGCACGCGCCGTGGCCTGCAGGCGGCCTTTGTCGCGCTGAAAAAGCGCGTAACCCAGCAGCTGCTCCAACCGCGCCAGCTCGCGGCTGACGGTGGGCTGCGAGGTGCGCAGCAGCGCGGCGGCACCGGTAACGCTGCCGCTGAGCATGATGGCGCGGAATACCTCGATGTGGCGGTGACTGATTTCCACGCCTACCTCATATCAAAAATGAATCGACTGGCAAAATAATAGCATTTTACCGAATAGACGGCAGCGGGCATGATGCAGGGCAACACGCCGCACGACGGCTCATATAACAGGACAAAGCGATGCAAACACCCGACACTTCCCGCCTGGCCGGCCTGGCCGCCCGCTACGGCACCCCACTGTGGACGTACGACGCCGCAACCATTCGCCAGCGCATTGCCGAGCTGGCCGCGTTTGACACCATCCGCTTTGCGCAAAAAGCCTGCAGCAACACCCACATCCTGCGCCTGATGCGCGAACAGGGTGTAAAGGTAGATGCAGTATCGCGTGGCGAGATCTTGCGTGCACTGGCCGCCGGCTACGACGCCCAGGGCGAGCCGTCCGGCATTGTATTTACTGCCGACCTGCTGGACCGCGACACGCTGGCACTGGTAGTGGAACACGATATTCCGGTGAACGCCGGCTCCATCGACATGCTGCAGCAGCTGGGCACCGCCCACCCCGGCCACCGTGTCTGGCTGCGCATCAACCCCGGCTTTGGCCACGGCCACAGCAACAAGACCAATACCGGCGGCGAGCACAGCAAGCACGGCATCTGGCACAGCGACCTGCCGGCAGCGCTGGCGGTCATTCGTCAGCACGGCCTGCAGCTGGTGGGCCTGCACATGCACATTGGCTCTGGTGTGGATTACGGCCACCTGCAAGAAGTCTGCGGCGCCATGGTGAACCTGGTGCGCCAGGTAAAAGACGCCGGCCACGACCTGCACGCCATTTCTGCTGGCGGCGGCTTGTCTATCCCCTACCGTGATGGCGACGCCACCGTGGATACCGCACATTACTTTGGCCTGTGGGACGCCACCCGCCACGAGGCTGCCGCGCTGCTGGGCCACCCACTGGCGCTGGAAATCGAGCCAGGCCGCTACCTGGTGGCCGAGTCCGGCAACCTGCTGGCCGAAGTGCGCGCCACCAAGGACGTTGGCCGCAACCACTTTGTACTGGTAGACGCCGGTTTTAACGAGCTGATGCGCCCATCCATGTACGGCAGCTATCACCACATCACCGTGGTACCGCAAGACGGCGTAGCGCGTAGCGAGAAACCCAGCGTGGTAGCCGGCCCGCTGTGCGAATCGGGCGACGTGTTCACCCAGGGTGACGGCGGCGTAGTACTGCCGCGCAACCTACCTGCAGCCAACGTGGGCGACCTGCTGGTGTTCCACGATACCGGTGCTTACGGCGCGTCCATGTCCAGCAACTACAACAGCCGCCCGCTGATTGCCGAAGTGCTGGTAGACGGCGATAGCGACCGCCTGATCCGCCGCCGCCAGACGGTAGAAGAGCTGCTGGCGCTGGAAGCGCTGTAAAACACAGCACCCGCAAGATTAACGCCCTGCCGGCACCCGCCCGCAGGGCGTTGTTGCGCCAATAGCCGCCAAAACAGCGTGTTCTGCCCTGTTTGGCGCCTAGCCGGGGCGATAGCCGCTACAGTATCGTCATACCCGCTCACGGCCACACCCATGCTGCCACCCTGCCGCGCCACCTGCTGACCCCGCTGATTATTGCTACCGCGCTGTTCATGGAAAACCTGGACGCCACGGTGATTGCCATCTCGCTAGCCGTCATTGCGCAAGACCTGGGGGTGAACCCGATTGCGCTAACGTCTCATCTGGTGAGCCTGGCAGTGCTTACCCCGATCAGCGGCTGGATGACCGAGCACTTTGGCACGCGGCGCGTGTTTCGCGCGGCGATCGTGGTGTTTACCACCGGCTCCCTGCCATGTACCTTGAGCAGCAGCCTGGCAGGCTTTGTGGCGGCACGCTTTGTTCAGGGCATGAGCGGAGCCGCGCTGGCGCAGACAGCCAAGCAGGGCGGATGCAGCTGCGGCGCTTAGGTGTTCTGGGCCACTGCAGTGATGCGCCGCTGTGCGCTGCGCTGCGGCGTGGCATGTGGTGCGGGTGCCGGGCGCATCAACGCCGGGTTTTCGGCCAGCAGGCGCTCCATCAGCCGACCGCGGGCATCGACATGGTGCTGACCATGCCAGTCGGCCAGTAGCTGCTGGGCCAATTGAAAGTGGCTGGCATCCAGCTGCGCCAACGCGGCCAACTCGAAAGGCAGCTTTAATTCCAGCGCCAGGGCCAGCTGCTTCAATACCGCCAGCTGCCTGCACTGGCCAGACTCGTCCATCATTTTCTTGATACGCTTGGCTGCGTTCATGCTTGTTCCTTAGCTGGCGTGTCACGCGGGGCTTGTATGACACGTCATCAAATCATCAAGTTCTATAAGAACACAGCCACAATGAAAAGTTAAATACCTTTTTATAAAATAAATAGCCAATCATTGGCATAAAAAAAGCACAAGCCACCTGAAAGATTCGCCATCATGAAAGCACTACGCTGTTTGATCCTGCTGCCCCTCCTCCCCCTGCCCGCATTGGCCGCCGCCGCTGCACCCTCCTTCCCCTGTAGCAAAGCCGCCAGCAGTGCAGCAAAACAGGTATGCAGCACCCCCACACTGGCCGCGCTGGATCGCCAGCTGGCCCAGGTCTATCGCCAGGCACGCAGCAAGGCGGGTAAAACACTGCAAGCCACGCTGAAAGCCGAACAGCGCGGCTGGGTGAAAGGGCGTGACGATTGCTGGAAAGCCGGCGACGTGGCCGCCTGCGTGCACGATAGCTACACACTGCGCATTGCCGAGCTGCAAGCGCGCTACCAGCTGCTACCGGTACAGGCCAGCGCACGCTACCAGTGCGGCGCCCAGGCGGCCAACGATATGCGGGTACGCTTTTACGCCACGCAGCCGGCCACGCTCATTGCCGAGCGCGGCGACCGCAGCGAGCTGATGTACCAGCAAACTGCCGCCAGCGGCACGCGCTACGCCGGCCGCAACAGCTGGCTGTGGGAACACCAGGGCGAAGCTACCGTGGTGTGGGAATGGCAAGGCGCCGAAGAGGTATGCCGCGTACAGCGCTGAGCCCGCAGGCCGCCCGCTGCGGCCAACCCTGCCGCACCTAGCCGGCAAAGCTGCGGCGCCAGTCGCCTGGCGACACACCAAAGCGGCGGCGAAAGTGCTGCCGTAGCGATAGCGCGCTGCCAAAGCCGGCCTGCTGCGCGATGGCCTCTACCGTCAGCGGCGTGGTTTCCAGCAGCTGCTGCGCCCGCACCAGGCGCTCGGCCAGCAGCCATTGCTGCACTGTACTGCCGGTGAGCTGGCGAAAATGGCGGGTAAAGGTACGGCGGCTCATCAGCGCCCGCTCGGCCAGGCTGTCCAGTGTATGCGGCTGCTGCAAGCTGGCGCGCACCGCGTCCAGCAGGCCGGCCAGCCGGCTGTCGCGGGCATTATCCGGCAGCGGCTGGGCAATATACTGCGCCTGCCCGCCCTGGCGGTGCGGCGGGGTCACCAGATAACGCGCCACCTGCCCTGCTGCCGCAGCACCGCACTGCTGGCGCAGCAAGTGCAGGCAGCAATCCAGCGCCGCTGCCGTACCGGCCGAGGTCAGCACCCTGCCATCGTCCAGATACAGGCTATCCGGCGCAACGCTTATCGCGGGATAGCGCGCGGCAAAGTCATCGGCAAACGCCCAGTGCGTGGTAGCCGCCAGGCCATCCAGCAGCCCGGCCTGCGCCAGCACGTAGGCTCCCAGGCACAAGCCCATCACTACCGCACCACGGGCGTGAGCGTCGCGCAGCGCCTGCAGCAGCGCCGGTGCGGCCAACTCGTCCACGTTGCGCCAGCTGGGCACAATCACCACATCGGCCTGTGCCAACCCCTCCAGCCCGGCCAGCCCAAGTAGCTGGAAACCCGCACTACTGGCCAGCGGCCCGGCTTCCCAGCTGCACACCTGCAGCCGGTAGCCCAGCGCCGCACCGTGGCGCTCGCCAAACACCGCGCACGGCACCGCCAGATGAAACGGGCTGATACCGTCAAACGCCACCACTGCCACCTGCCTGCTCATGCCGTACCTCCGTCATACCATATGGCCCGATGTTAACGCATATTGTCATACGGGCCACTCACGATACCGCCGGCAAAGCGGCACACTGTGGCCACTCTCACCCCGCTACGGAACCCGCCATGAACACCCCACAACGCGCCCTGATCGTTATCGATGTACAAAACGAATACTTCGACGGCCAGCTGCCCATCAGCTACCCGCCACGCGAAGACACCCTGCCGCGCATCCTGCAAGCCATCGATGCGGCCAACCTGGCCGGCATACCGGTGGTACTGGTACGCCACGTCGCGCCAGCCGGGAGCCCCATCTTTGCCGACGGCAGCCACGGCGCCGCACTGCACCCCGAAGTCGCCGCCCGCCAGCACCAGCTGCTGCTGGATAAACAGCACGCCAGCTGCTTTACCGGCACCGGGCTGGACGCCTGGCTGCGCGAACGCGGCATCGACACCCTCACCATCTGCGGCTACATGACCCACAACTGCGACGCCAGCACCATCATCCACGCCAGCCACGACGGCTACCGGGTAGAGCTGCTGCACGACGCCAGCGGTGCCCTGCCCTACCGCAACGCCGCCGGCAGCGCCAGCGCCGAGGAAATCCACCGCGTGTACTGCACCGTAATGCACACCGGCTTCGCCGCCGTGGCGGCTACGAACGACTGGCTGGCGGCGGTAGCCAGCGGCAACGCGCTAGCGGCAGATAATGTCTACACCTCGCACCTGCGCGCTACGGGCAAGCTGGATTAAGAGAAAATGGCGAAATATTGGTGCACTTGCATAAAAAGTGCATTCGTCATTAAGATGAAAGAATGTGTTTTTTGGCAGATAGGCGCAAGCACATAGAACCGCACTTAACAACAAGGCCCAAACATGAAATATGCGATCCCCTCCATTCTGCTAACCATCAGCACCCTAAGTGGTTGCGCTTCAATTACTCAAGGTACTTCTCAAATTATCTCGTTTAGCATTGAACCGTCCGAAGCTAGATGCTCCGTAATCAACAAAAGCGGTGCCACACTCGGAACAGTCAGTGGTCGAAATAATCTCCTCCAAGTATCGAAAGGTGCCAGCGATCTTGTCGTTACCTGTACTGCCGATGGCTATGAGCAAAAAACAACCCGCATTGTTTCTTCCACTCAAACAGCTGGGGTTCTCGGGGTAGGTATTGATCTAGGCATAACGGACATGCTGACAGGCGCAATGTGGAAGTATCCCGATCATGTCTCCATCGTTATGGATAAAATTCCACCAAAACCTTAACCGAAAACTTGTTCACTTAGGGCATTTCTAATCTCTGAAAATTGCCGACGGGTAACTCTGGTTAAATATTCCTAGCTGCCGTATGCCGCCTCCCTATCCAGTACTGGTGGCTGCAGCGGCAACTGGCACTGCCCGACCTGCCTCTGGATAGCTGCCCGGACGCGCAAGCCTTCCGCAGCAAAGCGCCCATGAATACACTGAGCCTGGTGTTTGTCAGCGAGACACTCACCCAGCCTTCCAGCATGATGGGGCACGCATTTCTCAAGCTATCGGGGCAGAATGCACAGGGGCAAACCTTGACACACGCCGTCTCGTTCTATACCGATGCGGACACGTTCAACCTGCCCAAATTACTGTTCGATAGCCTGGTTACCGGCAAGCAGGGCTATTTTGCGCTGACCCCCTACCAGGAACAGCAAAGCCGCTATACGGATGAAGAAGAACGCAATGTGTGGGAATACGACTTCAAACTGGATAGCTGGCAGCGCGAGCTGGTGCGACTGCACCTGCTAGAGCTCAAGCAAAGCGATCTGCGGTATTTCTTCCAGGACTACAACTGCGCCACCGTCGTACGCTTCATCATGGCCCTGCCAGGTCGGCTACCAGAGCAAGGCAGCGGCTGGGTAACGCCCAAAGACCTGGTACGTGTAGCAAACGAGGCCGGGCTGATAGACGAGCAGCGCACCATTACGCCCAGCCGCTGGATGACGCGCAACCTGGGCAAACAACTGTCCGCAGGGCAACTAGCGGCCAACCAGGCTGCGCTGCACAGCAATAGCATCAACCCTGCCCTGTTTACCCCTGCCGACGAACAGCACTATATGCAGCTGGAGCATGCAGCGGCACTGAACCAGTACAGCTATCTGCAAGGCCAGCTAAAGCGCAGCCAATGGCTGCAAAACGACCGCCAGCTGGCAAACATCCGTCAGCAGCAATTTGCCGGCCAGCAGCTCTCCGCCGATGCACGCCTGGACCCGGCCTATGCGCCTGACGACAGCCAGATATCAATCAACTGGCAACAGCGCAATGGCCAGCACGGCGTGCTACTAAGCTACCTGCCCGTGTCACACTGGCTGGCAGACGACAATCGCAGCTACCAACGGGAAAATGGCCTGCAGCTACTCAGCCCTAGCCTGCTGATACCACGGCACGGCAAAGGTGCCAGACTGGATAGCTTTGTGCTGTACGGCATGGAAAGCCTGCTACCTTACGACCCCACCACCGGCGGCCTGTCGGGCAAATTCCGCCTAGCCTACCAGCCACAGTACGGCAAGCAGCTGCAGCTGGCACGCGCCACCTCGGCTATTGCCATGGGCGGGCTTACCCGCCGCCTGCACGACGATATCGACCTGTACCTGCTGGCCGGTGGCGGGCCCGGCATGCGTAGCGGCCAGGTTTATCTGCAAGCACAGGCGGAGGCCGGGCTGATTCTGCGCGGTGTGTTCAACAGCAAAACGCAGCTACAGCACAGCTGGCACCGCAACGAGCTGAACAGCCACGAAGGCTATCGCCAGCTAGCTATCTGGCAGTCGCTGTATCTGAACCGCCAGCACACCGTATGGCTGGGCGCGCAGTGGCGCCGCCAGGGCGTCACCACACAGCACGACACCACCCTGGGTTACAAGTACCTGTTCTAGCCCCTGCGGCCAACCCTGCCGCCCTCACAATGGCAGGCGGCTGCCAGCCTTGATTTCACGCAGCGCCAGGCTGGAATGAATGGACACCACGCCTGGCGTCTGGCGCAGGACGGTTTCCACAAACACGCTGTAGTCGTCCAGCGTGCGCGCCACCACCTGCAGCAGATAATCAGCATCCCCGGTGATCTTGTGGCAGCTCAGCACCTGCGGGTGCTGGCACATGGCGGCCTCAAAGGCATTGGGCAGCTCGCCACCATGCACGCCAAAGCGCACCTGCACAAAGGCCAGCACGTCCAGCCCCAGGCGGCGCCGGTCCAGGTTGGCCTGGTAATCACGCACATAGCCTTCCTGCTGTAGCCGCTTTAGCCGGCGCCAGCACGGCGTGACGCTGAGTGACAGCGCCTCGGCCAGCGCGGTAGCAGACAGCGCGCCGTCTGCCTGCACCAGGCGCAACAGCGACAAATCGGTTTCGTCCAACGCCTTTTCGACAAATTTTTCGCTCATATGCACGCCAATACAGAATAATTTTGCCCATTATGCAAATCGGCGCAGGCAGATAGCAAAGCATTTTCAGCCATCGCGCCGGATACTGGGCTTTTGCACTGCGGAGCCCACCATGCTGACCTTTTACAATGACACCCACCGCCTGCACCACGGCAGCGAGCTGAAAGACGGCCACCTGATGCCCTGTTTCGAGGAGCCAGGCCGCGCCGACACTATCTTGCAGCGCGTATTGCAAAGCCAGCTGGGCACCGTGCTGCCCGGCCAGGCATTTGATGCCAGCTGCTACGCCCGCGTACACAGTGCCCGCTATGTCCGCTTTTTGCAGCAAGCCTGGGACGAGTGGCAGGCGCTGGGCCACCAGCACCATGCCCTGCCGCTAGTGTGGCCGGTACGCGACCTGCGCCACGATATCGAGCCGCAGCATATCGATGGCAAGCTGGGCTTTTATGCCATGGATGCCGGCGTGGCCATTACGCCCGGCACCTGGGCGGCAGTCAGCGCCAGCGCCAACCTGGCACTGAGCGGCATGCAGGCCGTACTGGGCGGCGAGCAGGCGGCGTTTGCGCTGTGCCGCCCGCCTGGCCACCACGCAGCGGCTGAATACATGGGTGGCTATTGCTACCTGAACAATGCGGCCATCGCCGCCCAATACGCACGCGACCACGGCGCGGCACGGGTGGCGGTGCTGGATATCGACTTCCACCACGGCAATGGCACGCAGAGCATCTTTTACCAGCGCAGCGATGTGCAGTTCATCTCGCTGCACGGCGACCCGCTGGTGAGCTACCCCTATTTCAGCGGCCACGCCGACGAAACCGGCAGCGGCGACGGCGCGGGCTACAACCTGAACCTGCCACTGCAGCACGGCACGGCGTGGGATGGCTACCAGGTGGCACTGGCGCACGCCTGCCAGCGCTTGCAGGCCTATCGCCCGGACGTGCTGGTGGTGTCGCTGGGGGTGGATACCTTCAAGGACGACCCGATCAGCCATTTCCTGCTGGATAGCGAGCACTACAGCCGCATCGGCGCCATGCTGGGCGCACTGGGCCTGCCCACGCTGTTTGTGATGGAAGGCGGCTATATGGTGGATGCCATCGGTAGCAATACCGTGAATGTGCTGGCCGGTTTTAGCGGCCAATAATGGCGCTGGGCATGGCCGATAAAAAAACACCCCGCCAACCAGACTGACGGGGTGTTGTGCTAGTTGGCCGCAGGCTTAGCGGCAGCCTTCCGGCGTGCAGAAGGCGCCATCGGCGGCCTGCTCTGCGGCGGCACCGCCCAGCAGCGCCTGCAGGTGGCCGGCAAACGCGGTGGGCTGCCCCAGCCACGGCGAGATGTCCAGCCGCTGCAGCTGGCCGTTAAGCTCCAGCAGCAGCGAGGGGAAACCGCGCAGGCCGTTGGCGGCCATGTCACGGTGGCTGCGGCCAACGTGGGCATCAAACTCGCCCGCCTGGCGCTGGCATTCGGCGGCAAAGGCCGCGTTGTCCAGCCCCAGCTCGGCAGCCAGTGCTTGCAGCACGCTGGCATCGGCAATGCGGCGGCCTTCGGCGTAATGGGCGTGCTGGATGCGGTGCAGCATGGCCAGGCCCTGGCCAGCCAGCGTGTCGGCCGCCAGAATTGCCAGCGTGGGCGGCGTGCTGTCGAACACCGCGTTGCCATCCAGCAGCAAGCCGTTGAAGTAGGCATCACCAAATGGCTGGCCGGTCAGCGCGTGAATGCGCTGGTCGTGCGGCATGACGTAGTTGCGCAGCCGGGGCGACACTGGCTGGCGGTTGGCACCGCTCATCATGGCGCCTGCGTGCAGCGCCACACGCAGGCCGGGGATGGCAGCCGCGGCGGCGGTGAGCGGCGCGGCGCCGTAGCACCAGCCGCACAGCGGGTCGTAGTAGTAATGCAGGGTGGCGCTTACCATTTCATTTCACCTTTGTTCACTTTGGCGCCGATATCCAGCGCAATGCCCAGGCCCGCTTCCGGGTAGGCACGTTTCATGGCGTCGATCAGCTCGGCACCGGTTTTGGCCTTGGCCGCTTCGCTGTCAAAGCGCAGCAGGTATTGGCGGGTGTAGTCGATGGCGCTGCTATCCAGCGCGGTACCCGGCAGCATGTGACCAGGCACGACCACGGCCGGCTTCAGCGCTTTCATTTCGTCCAGCTGGGCAACCCAGGCTTGGCGCTCGGCCGGCTGCTGGGTGTCGGCAGTCCACACGTGCAGCTTGCCGAATACGGCCACGTTACCGGCGATGGCACGGATAGACGGAATCCACACATAAGGGCGGTGCGCCAGCACGCCATGGGTGCCACGGATGGCAATCTCTTCGCCGTCTACGGTCAGCTTGTCAGCCGCCAGTGCGGTAGGCAGTACCGGTTTTACCGGGGCGTTGGCACCCATTTTCGGGCCCCAGAACGCTACCTTGCCTGCCAGTTTGGCGCTGATTTTCTCGCGCACGGCGGCGGTGGTCACCACCTCGGCCTGCGGAAAGATCTGCTTCAGCACTTCGGCGCCAAAGTAGTAGTCGGGGTCGGCATTGCTGATGAAGATGGTTTTCAGGGTCTTGCCGCTGTCCAGCACGTTGGCCGCAATACGGTAGGCGTCGGCGCGGGTAAAGC
This sequence comes from Vogesella perlucida, assembly GCF_979366545.1. Lineage (NCBI taxonomy): Bacteria > Pseudomonadati > Pseudomonadota > Betaproteobacteria > Neisseriales > Chromobacteriaceae > Vogesella > Vogesella perlucida. The sequence continues at coordinate 24,456 of NZ_CEETRO010000006.1, read as the reverse complement.
CGGTGTCGATGACCACCGCCTCGCTCTTGCCGCTGACTACCACGGCGTTGGCGTGGAAGCTGTTGCCGTCGGCGTTGTACACCTTCAGGTTCAGCGGCTCGGCAGCGTGGGCGGCGCCGAAGGCCAGGGCAAAAGAGGCAGCAAGCAGGGTTTGGCGAATCATGGTCAGTCCTTTCAATGTGGCGGCAAACACTGCCGCGGTGTGCATCGGGTATGGACGACACTATAATTTCCATATTCGCGCAGATAAACGCGATAAACTGCGCATATTTGTTGCACAAATCGAGCAAATCATGGACAGACTCACCGCCATGCAGGTGTTTGCCGACGTGGCCGCAAGCGGTAGCTTTACCACCAGTGCCGAGCGGCTGGGCATGTCGCGCGCCATGGTCACGCGCTACGTGGCCGAGATGGAGCAATGGCTAGGTGCCCGCTTGCTACAGCGCACCACCCGCAGCGTGACGCTGACCGACGCGGGCGAGCAGGCCCTGCGCCGCTGCCTGCAAATGCTGGCCCTGGCCGAAGAAACCGCAGACGAGGTGGCCCCGCCAGACGGGACGCTACGCGGCCAACTACGGCTGACCAGCAGCATGTCGTTTGGCCACGCCCACCTGGCGGCGGCCATCAGCGACTTTCTGGCGCTGCACCCGCAGCTGAAGATAGACCTGAACGTGGGCGATGCCGCGCTGAACCTGGTAGAGGCACGCATCGACCTGGCCATCCGCATCAGCAGCGAGCCGGACCCGGCGCTGATCGCCCGCCCGCTGGCTGGTTGCGACTCGGTACTGGTGGCCAGCCCGGCCTACCTGGCGGCACAAGGTTGGCCGCAACAACCGGCCGATCTGGCCCGCCACCGCTGCCTGGGCTACGCCAACTTTGGCCGCAGCACCTGGCGCTTTGGCCGGGATGGGGAATGGCAAAGCGTGAGCGTACCGACACGCTTTACCGCTAATGAAGCCACCGTGCTGCTGCACGCGGCGCTGGCTGGTGGCGGTATCGCGCTGCAGCCCACCTATCTGGCGGCGCCGCTATTGGCCAGCGGCCAACTACAGCAGGTCTTGCCAGGCTGGGAGGTGCCACAGATGACCATCTACGCGCTATACGCTTCGCGCCGCCACCTGTCGCCGGCGGTTCGGGCGCTGCTGGATTTTTTGCTGGCACGCTTTGCCGGCGCGCCGTGGGATCAGGCACCGTAACGGCGCTGCAGTGCCGTCAGGCGGCCGTCGGTCTTGATGCGATCCAGCGCCTGCTGCAGGCTGCGCAACACCGCGGGGTTGGTATCTTTATTGAAGGCAAACCAGTACTGGTAGCGCTGGTCCAGCGTCCACACCGGGCGGATGCGCGCCGGGTCCACTTTTTGCTGCCGCAGCTGCCATTGCATGGCCCAGTCCAGCATCACTACCGTATCGGCGCGCCCCAGCAACAGCTTTTTCAGGTTCACCTCGTCACTTTGGCCATATTCCAGCTGCGCTGCCGGCACACCCAGCTGCTGCAAGCCGCTGGCAGCACTGGATGATGCCAACACGCCATGGCGGTAACGCAGGAGGTCGGCCTGTTTGCGCAGCACCACATCCGTACGCGTGTCCAAGGTATACACCACGATACGGCGCGGGGCGATGGGGCCTACCCAACGGAACAGTTTTTCACGTTCAGGGTTACGCACAATGCTGTACAGCGCGGTGCCCGGCTGCTGCTTCACCGTACGGTAGGCGCGCAGCCACGGCACCAACTCCAGCTGCACCGTGTGGCCTGCGTCTGCCGCCATCAGCTGCAGCAGCTCGCTGGCAAAGCCGCCCACGCGACCGTTTTCCTCAAAATTAAGCGGTGGCAGCGCCTCGGTGTAGGCCTTGATGGTGGCCGCCACGGTAAACGCAGGAAACAACAGCGCCGCCAATGCCGCGGCCAACAAGGTTTTTTTCATTATTCTGGGCCCAAGTTTCTATAAGTCTGAGCCTAGGACAACGCCGCGCCCCGCACAAGGCCCGTCCAGGCACACCAGCTAGCAGCGCTGGCAAAAAAACACCCCCGGCTTGCCGTGGCAAACAGGGGGTATTGGCCGCAGCCCGCCAGCTTAGTGGCAGCCACCGCCCTTGCAGCTGCTGCAGCTACCGCAGCCATCCTGCTTGGGCGCCGCACCCGGCTGCGGCTTGCGGCGGCGCGGCAGGTATTGGCGCAGCAGGTACAACACGGCTGCGGCGACGATCAGGCCAACCACGGCCCCCTGCATGCTTTCACTCATGGTGTGCTCCTTATGCCCACAGGGCAGCAATATGGCGTACCAGCAGCGCGCCAAGGTAAGCCAGACCAAACAGGTAGGCGGTGAAAATCACCGTCGCCTGGCGCGAGTTGGTTTCGCGGCGCACCACCGCAATGGTGGCCAGGCACTGCGGCGCATACACGAACCAGGCCAGGTAGGCCAGCGCTACCGGCAGTGCCCAGTCGTGCGCCAGTGCGCCACCCAGCGCGTCCTCACCGCCTACGGCGTACACGGTAGCCAGGGCGCTCACCGCCACCTCGCGCGCGGCCATGGCAGGGATCAGGGCAATGCACATTTGCCAGTTAAAGCCCAGCGGGTCGAACAGCGGCTGCATCAGCTTGCCCAGCATGCCGGCAAAGCTGTACTCGATCGCCGGTAGCGTGGCACCCACCGGCGCATGCGGAAAGGTGGCCAAAAACCACAGCACGATAGACAGCGCCAGAATGATGGTGCCCACGCGGCGCAAAAAGATCCACGCACGCTCTTTCAGCCCCAGCGCAAAGTGGTACGCATTGGGCCAGCGGTAGTTGGGCAGCTCCAGCAGCAGCGGGAAGCCCTGGCTTACCACCTGGCGGCCACGCATGACCCAGGCCACCAGCGCAGCGCTGACAATACCGGCAACGTATAAGGCAAACAGCGTCAGCCCCTGCAGATTGAACACGCCCCACACGGTGCGCTGCGGCACAAACGCACCAATCACCAGCGCGTACACCGGCAGGCGCGCCGAGCAGGTCATCAGCGGCGCGGTAAGGATGGTCAGCAGGCGTTCTTTCGGGTCGGCAATGCTACGCGTAGACATGATGCCCGGCACGGCGCAGGCAAAGCTGGACAGCATGGGGATAAACGAGCGGCCGGACAGCCCCACGCCACGCATCAGGCGGTCCAGCAAAAACGCGGCTCGCGGCAGGTAGCCGGAATCTTCCAGCGCCAGGATAAAGGCAAACAGGATGATGATCTGCGGCAAGAACACCAGCACGCCGCCTACGCCGGCAATCAGGCCATCCACCACAAAATCGTGCAGGATGCCGGCGGGCAGCAAGCTGCCCACGGTTTCGCCCAGCCACGCCATGCTGCCGTCGATGGCGTCCATCACCGGCGCGGCCCAGGCAAACACCGCCTGGAACATCAGCAGCAAAATGGTGGCCAGCAGCACCAGGCCCAGCACCGGGTGCATCACCAGCGCATCCAGCCGGTCTTGCCACGCCGGGGCGTGCGACGGCGCCGACACACTGCTGGCCAGCAGCGTATCGATACGGGCGTACAGGTGCTCTACCGCCTCGGCACGCTCTGGCAGGGCCAGGCGGCCGCTGCGGCTGCCTGCCGTGCGGGCACACTGTGCCAACGCGGCTTGCAGGTCGGCCACGCCGTTTTTGCGTACAGCCACGGTTTCTACCACCGGCATGCCCAGCTGTTGCGACAGCATGGCGGTATCGATGGTAATGCCGCGGCTGCGGGCCGTATCGGCCAGGTTCAGGGCCAGAATCATGGGCAGGCCCAGTGCCTGCAGCTCCAGCACCAGGCGCAGGCCCAGCTTGATATTGGTGGCATCCACCACCGCCACCAGCACATCGGGCGCGGCCTCGCCGGCCATTTCGCCCAGGATCACGCGGCGCGCTACTTGTTCGTCGGGCGACGCCACGTACAGGCTATAGGTACCGGGCAGGTCGATCAGCTCGGCCGGGCGGCCCAGACCTGCCAGGCTACCCAGGCGTTTTTCGACCGTCACACCGGCGTAGTTGGCCACTTTGGCGCGGGCGCCGGTCAGGCAATTGAACAGTGCGGTCTTGCCGCAGTTGGGGTTACCCACCAGGGCAAAACGCAATAGGGATGAAGACATGGCGGAATCAGGCGGGATGAACAGTGGTCAGGATCTTGGCGGCTTCGCTGCGGCGCAGGCCAAACTTGGTGCCGTTAATGCGCACGGCTACCGGGTCGGCACCAAACAGGCCAAAACCGATCACCTGCAATACCGCACCGGGCAAGAAGCCCAGCTCTTTCAGACGCTGGGTAACCTGCGCGTCCAGCTCGCCAAAATGGCTGTGGCTGGCGATATCGACAATGGTGGCACGTGCGCCCTTGGGCAGCTGGTGCAGCGGGGTGGCAGTATGTGGCAAAGCGCGCTCCTTGCTGGTTAGAAAACCGCATCAGCAAATGCGATTAATTCTTTTTATCGTAGCAATAAGCACAGCCTATGTACACCCGCCAAACCTGATACAGATCAAGCAAAACGTATCCATCTGTAGCGGCATGCCATAGGCAAAGACCATCAACCCCGCCACGCCCAGCCCCTCAATACATGGCATCCAGCACCAGCAATACCCTTGGCAGCTGGCTGCCTGCGGCGGGCGAACGGTGGATCGCACCAGCATCGCCATTGCCTTGCCACTGGCTACCTTTTAGCAGCACCACCTCGCCTGCCACGCTGCGGCCAACCTTTGCCGTGTGCATCAGACCGGAGGTTTCGTCGGGCAAGCCGCCACTGCCACGCCCCAGAAAGCGGCGGTCAGCACCGGAAAGCCATTCGGTACCCGGCCCGCGCCAGGTGCACACCAAGCGGATGCCGGTGCGGTCCACATGAAAACGCGGGCACATGCTGCCATCCAGCACCTCTACCCGCCAGCCCACCTGCGCGCAGCCCAGCAAGGTGGCGTACATATCGGCCAGCAGGGCAATGTCGTCTTGCAGCGCCTGCCGCCCTGCGTCTGCAGGCCAGGCGGCCAGCACGGGCGCTTCGCCAGCCGATAGCACGCCGCGATAGCCCAGCCGCAAGCTACCGCTGGCCGCCAGGCTATCCAGATAGCCGGCCACCCCGGCGGGCATGGGGCGCTGCCAGCACAGCAGCTGCACCTGAGGCTGAAAAATCTGCGGCCAATCCGCCAGATGCGGCGTAATAACAATATCGCGCATCAGCCCCCCGCTCTGCCGCCAAACTGCAGCGCCCGCCCCTGCACACCGGGCTGCAAACGCCCCTGATACCAGGCCAGCTGGCCGGATACCACGGTAGCACGCACATGGTGGCGCAACGGGCGGTGCTCGAACGGCGACCAGCCGCAGCGCGACATCACCGGCAGCACCGGGCCAGCGCCAGGCGCCACGAGTGCCAGGTCGGCCCAGCAGCCCTCGTCCAGATAGCCGCGATCGCGTATGCCAAACAGCTCGGCCACGTTATGGCTGGTTTTCTGCACCAGCTGCGGCAGTGTCAATACGCCGTCGTCCACCAGGCCCATCAGCGCCGGTAGCGCGTGCTGCACCAGCGGCAGGCCACTAGGCGCCTGCCAGTACGGGCGGGCTTTTTCTTCGGTGGTGTGTGGGGCGTGGTCGGTACCGATCACATCGATACGGCCATCGGCCAAGGCCTGCAGCAAGGCGGCGCGGTCGGCGGCGGTTTTGACCGAGGGGTTGCATTTCAGGCGGTTGCCCAGCCTGGCGTAATCGGCCTCGTCAAACAGCAGGTGGTGCACGCAGGCCTCGGCGGTAATGCGCTTACCCGCCAGCGGGCCGGCATCGAACAGCGCCAGCTCGCGCGCGGTGGTGAGGTGCAGCACATGCAAGCGGGTGTCAAACTGCCGCGCCAGGCTCACCGCCAGGCTGCTGCTCTGCCAGCAGGCTTCGGCGCTGCGTACCTGCGGGTGCAGCGCTGCCGTTGCCTCGTCGCCGTATTGTGCTCGCAGGCGGGCGGTATCAGCCTCGACCGTGGGCGTGTGTTCGCAATGCGCCAGCAAAACGGTGGGCACGCTGGCAAACAGACGCTCCAGCAGCGCCGGTTCGTCCAGCAGCATATTGCCGGTGCTGGCGCCCATGAACACCTTAACCCCCGCCACGCGGCCCGGTGGCAGCGCGGCCACCAGGTCCAGGTTGTCGCTGGCGGCACCAAAATGAAAGCCATAGTTGGCCGCGCTGTGCTGTGCGGCCAACCATTCCTTGTGCGCTAGCGCGTCCAGCGTGGTGGTGGTGGGCGTGGTGTTCGGCATGTCCATAAAGCTGGTAATGCCGCCCGCCAGCGCCGCGCGCGACTCGGTGGCGATGCAGCCCTTATGCGTAAGCCCCGGCTCGCGAAAATGCACCTGGTCGTCGATCATGCCGGGCAGCAGCCAGCCGCCAGCAGCGTCGATGTGGTGCCGGGCGTCGGCATCAATACGGCTGGCGATGCGCTCGATACGCCCAGCGTGCACCAGCAGGTCACCTTCGGCCACGCCACCGCGGTTTACCAGCCGTGCGTTGCGAATCAGGATGTCTGCTTTCATGCTGGCAGCGCCTCGCTGTCTTCTTCTACGTCGCCCCACTGTGGAAACGGGTCTGGCAGGCTGGTCCAGGCGGCCGGGCCGGCAGCCAGCTCGTCGTCGGTCAGCAAACAGGCGTCAAATGCCGCAGTCAGCGCAGCCTGGTCCATGCCCATGCCGATGATCACCAGCTCTTGCTGGCGGTCGCCCCAGGGCTCGGCCCAGCGGCTAGTGATAATGGCGCGGCTTTCGTCGTCTTGCGGCCAGTCGGCACGGTCTACCGCATCCCACCACAGCCCGCCCAGCCCGTGGCGTGACATGGCGCCCGCCTGCGACCAGCTGCCCACCAGCATGGGGCGGGTAGCCAGCCAAAAGTAACCCTTGGAGCGCACCACGCCAGGCCATTCTTGCTGTACCCATTGGTAAAAACGCTGCGGGTGGAAAGGCTGGCGCGCACGGTAGACAAAGCTGGTAATGCCGTACGCTTCGGTTTCCGGCACGTGCTCGCCGCGCAGCTCCTGCAGCCAGCCGGGTGCGTCGGCCGCCGCGTCAAAATCAAACAGGGCGGTATCCAGCACGGTATGCAGCGGCACGCGGCCAAAATGGCTTTTGACGATGCGCGCACGCGGGTTCAGCGTGGCCAGAATGGCTTCCAGCCGCAGGATGTCGCCGGCCGACATCAGGTCAGTCTTGTTCAGCACAATCACGTCGCAGAACTCCACCTGCTCGATCAGCAGGTCTACCACGGTGCGCTCGTCTTCTTCGCCAGCGGCTTCGCCACGCTGGTGCAGGAAGTCTTGCGAGCTGTAGTCGCGCAGAAAGTTAAAGCCGTCCACTACGGTGACCATGGTGTCCAGCCGGGCGATATCGGACAGGCTGTGGCCGTCGTCATCGCGGAAGGTAAAGGTTTCTGCCACCGGCAGCGGCTCGGCAATGCCGGTAGATTCGATCAGCAGGTAGTCAAAACGGCCCGCTGCGGCCAACTGCCGTATCTCCACCAGCAGGTCTTCGCGCAAGGTGCAGCAGATGCAGCCATTGCTCATTTCTACCAGTTTTTCTTCGGCGCGGCTTAGCGCGGCGCCGCCTTCGCGCACCAGCTGTGCGTCGATGTTGACCTCGGACATATCGTTCACGATTACCGCCACGCGGCGGCCTTCGCGGTTATGCAGGATATGGTTCAGCAAGGTGGTTTTGCCTGCACCCAGAAAACCGGACAACACGGTAACGGGCAGGCGGGGGTCTTGTTTGGCGGGCATGGCTCACTCCGGCGTTATAACGTAACATTAGCTTATGTTATGTTGTAACATACCTGTCAAGCCCCCTGCGTCATCGCAGCGCAACCAGCTTGTCATCAAGCTGCCATGCCACGCCCGCACTATTTGATAAAACACACTCAGGAGGCCGCATGAGCACGCACAAGCTAGTTAGCCAGGCAGTGAGCAACTCCACCACCACCGGCCTGAAAGCCATCGGCGACCGCCTGTTTGCCAGCTGGTTCAGCCGCCTGGTATACGCCCAGATCTGGGAAGACCCGGAAGTCGACATCGCCGCGCTGCAGCTGCGCCCCGGCATGCGCCTGCTCACCATTTCGTCCGGTGGCTGCAATGCCCTGGCCTACCTCAGCCGTCAGCCGGCCGAAGTCCACGCGGTAGACCTCAACGACGCCCACCTGGCCATGCTGGCCCTCAAGAAAGCCGCCTTTGCCGAGCTACCAGACTACGCCACCTTGCTGGATTTTCTGGGCGACGCCAGCCAGCGCCAGAACGCGCAGCGCTACCGCCGCTACATTGCCGCCGCGCTGCCGGTAAGCGCCCGCCAGTACTGGGAACACAGCGATATATGGGGCACGCCACGCTACGCGCTGTTTACCTGCCACGCCTACCGCCATGGCCTGCTAGGGCGCTTTATCGGCCTGGGCCATGTGCTGGCCCGGCTGATGGGTGGCAACCTGGGCAAGCTGGCCAAAGCCACTAGCCTGGAAGAACAAAAAGCCCTGTTCGACCGCCATCTGGCACCGGTATTCCGCCACCCGCTGCTGCGCTTTCTGTGCCACCGCGAAAGCCTGCTATACAGCATGGGCATACCACCAGCGCAGTTTGCTGCACTGCGTGCCGACGCGGGTGGCAATCTGCCTGCGCTGTTTGAAAGCCGCATGCGCCGCCTGGCCTGCGACTTCCCGCTTGGCGAAAACCCCTATGCACAACAAGCCTTTGCCCGCCGCTACGACACCGACAACCAGCGCAGCCTGCCGCTCTACCTGCAACAAGCGCATTACCACACCATCCGCCAGCAGCTGGGCAAGCTGCAGCTGCATCATCACTCGCTAACCGACTTTCTGGACGAGCGCGCCCCGCAAAGCCTGGACGCTTACGTGCTACTGGACGCGCAAGATTGGATGGACGACGCCCAGCTTAATGCGCTGTGGCGGCAGATCACCCGCACCGCCGCCCCCGGCGCGCGTGTGGTATTCCGCACCGGTGGTAGCACCTCCCCGCTGGAGCGCCGCCTGGCACCACAGCTGCTGGCCTGCTGGGAAACCGACACCGCCTATAACCGCCAGTTGCACCAGCGCGACCGCGCCGCCATCTACGGCGGCGTGCACGTGTACACCAAGCGCACATGAGCCGGCTGGAAAACCCACTACTGCTAGACAGCCACGCCCACTGGCTCAGCCAGGCACGCCAGCTGGGTGGCCAGCACTGGGTGGCCAACGCCCCCTGCCAGGTCTGCTGCAGCGATGCGGGCACGCCGGCCATTCCGGTCACACGGCTCACCCGCCAGGCCAGCGGTGATAGCTATGTGGCCAGCCCGCGTGCCGCCTGGCTGCACTACCCGCAGGCCGAAGCCGCCCGCCACGGGCGCACAACCCGCCTGCTAGCCACCGCCGCTGGCGGGCCACTGGGCGGGCTCATCAGCGCCGCCCGGCTGGACAGTGCCTGGCACATCAACAACTGGCTACTCTCCACCAACCTGCACCCGCAATGGGGCGAAGACGAGCTGACCCTGCTGACCGACACCCTGCTGGCGCGCCAGCCAGACGCCCCGCTACTGCTGCGCAATGTGTGCGATGCGGCCAACCCCGGCCTGCCAGCCCTGCTGCAAGCCCAGGGCTGGCTGCTCATCCCCGCGCGCCAGGTTTACCTGTGCCAGCCGGCCGACCCCGCCGTGTGGCGCAGCGCCAATGTCAAACGCGACCAAAAGCTGCTGCAGGCCGGCCCGCTCACCGTGCTGGGCCCGGATCAGCTCGGCGAAGCCGACATCCCCGCCCTGCAACGCTGCTTTCGCCAGCTGTTTATCGATAAGCACTCCGCACTGAACCCGGACTTCACCCCGGCGTTTTTCCGCCTGTGCCTGCAGCAGCGCTTTCTGGCACTGCACGCGCTGGCGCTGGATGGCCAGATAGTTGGCTGCATCGGCCTGTATGAGCGCTACGGCTGGCTCACCACCCCGCTACTGGGTTACGACACCAGCCTGCCGACCGAGCTGGGCCTGTATCGCCAACTGATGGCCCTGTTGCTAGCCAAAGCGCACGAGCGCCAGCTCGCGCTGCACTACAGCAGTGGCGCCGGCGAATTCAAACGCCACCGTGGCGGCGTGCCCCACCTGGAATACACCGCCGTGTTTGCCCACCACCTGCACGGCCGCCACCGCCTGGCACTGTCTACCCTGGCCAGCCTGCTGCAACGCACCGCCACCCCGCTACTGCAACGCTACGGCTAGGCACCGGCCCAAGGTTGGCCGCAGCGTGACCTGGGCCCATGCCCAGCGGCCTTGTGCAAAATGGGAAAATGCTTAGCGTAAATAATGCTTGGCATAGCAATACATGCTTTCGGTATGCTGTTAGCCATGATTGCCCGGCGGGCACTTCGCACCGCCGCCGACCCGAAGGACACGCCATGACTGCTCGCCTTACCGCCCTCGCCGCCCTGCTGGCCCTGTCTCTGCCCGCCTTGGCCAAACCGCTGACCGTCTGCACCGAAGCCAGCCCGGAAGGCTTCGACGTGGTGCGCTACAACTCGCTGACCACCACCAACGCCAGCGCCGACGTCCTGTTCAACCGCCTGGTGGATTACGACGCCCGCCAGGGCAAAGTGGTGCCCAGCCTGGCCCGCGCCTGGCAGGTAGCGCCGGATGGCCTATCGGTCACCTTCACGCTGCGTGACAAGGTCGCCTTCCACAAAACCGCCTGGTTTACCCCCAGCCGCACCCTGAACGCCGACGACGTGGTGTTCAGCTTCCAGCGCATGACCGACCCCGCCCACCCGTGGTTCAAAAGCGCCCCCAACGGCTACCCGCACGCCAAATCGTTCCAGCTGGACAAGCTGATCAAGGCCGTGGTGAAAGTGGACGCCCGCACCGTGCGTTTTGAGCTGAACCAGCCCGACGCCACCCTGGTACCGCTGCTCACCATGGGCTTCGCCAGCATTTACTCCGCCGAATACGCCGCCCAGCTGGCCAAAACGGGCAATTTTGAGCAGCTGAACGCGCAGCCGGTCGGCACCGGCCCCTTCGTGTTCCAGAGCTCGGCCAAAGACAGCGCCGTGCGCTATGCGGCCAACCCTGCCTACTTTGGTGGCAAGCCGGCAGTCGAGCGCCTCGTTTACGCCATTGCGCCCGATAGCGCGGTACGCCTGCAAAAAGTCAAAACCGGCGAATGCCAGATTGCACTCGGCCCCAAACCGCAAGATATCAGCGATGCCGCCAGCGACGCCCGCATCAAGGTGCTGACCGTGCCGATGTTCTCCACCGCCTTCATTGCGCTGAACAGCCAGCACAAACCGTTTGACGACAAGCGCGTACGCCAGGCCGTGAACCTGGCCTTCGACAAGGCCAACTACCTGAAAGTGGTGTTTGCCGGCAGCGCCACCGCCGCCGTCAACCCCTTCCCGCCGTCCACGTTTGGCTACAACAAAGCCATCAAGGACTACAACCTGGACATCACGCGCGCCAAAAAACTGCTGGCCGACGCCGGCCTGCCCAACGGCTTTGACACCACCATCTGGATTCGCCCCACCGGCAGCACGCTAAACCCCAACCCGAAAGCCGGCGCCGAAGTGCTGCAGGCCGACCTGGCCAAGATCGGCGTCAAGGCCGAGATCAAAGTCATCGAATGGGGCGAGCTGATCAAGCGCGCCAAAGCGGGCGAACATGACGTGCTGTTCATGGGCTGGGCCGGCGACAATGGCGACGCCGACAACTTCCTGACCCCGCAATTCAGCTGCGCAGCGGTACAGAGCGGTACCAACTTTGCCCGCTTCTGCGACCCCACGCTGGACAAGCTGATCACCGACGCCCGCCGCGACGCCAGCCCGAAACTGCGCGCGGCCAACTACGCCCGCGCCCAGCAGATCATCAAGGAGCAGGCACTGTGGGTACCGCTGGCCCACCCCACCGCCGCCGCGCTAACCAGCACCAACGTCAGCGGCTATAACGTCAGCCCCTTCGGCCGTGTGGATTTCAGCAAAACCGTGGTGAAATAAACCACGCACGCGAGCATCAAAGCCAAGCGGCCAACCTGGCAAAAGGTTGGCCGCTTTTTTATCCCCCCACCTGGCCGTCGCTAGCCGGGTACCGCCTTGCGCCGGCCAAACTGCCACTCGGTCAGCAGCATCGCCAGCACAATCAACAGCGCGCCGCACCAGTTGAACAGTGTCAATCGGTCGCCTGCCAGCAGGTAGCCAAACACGCCGCCGAATACCGGCTCCATCACGATGATCAGCGCAATCTTGTTGGGCGACGACCCCACCTGCGCCCGCGTCTGCACAAAGAAACCCAGGGCGGTCCCCAGCAGTGCAATCGGCAGCACGCTGTGCAGCAGCGTAGGCAGGTTCGGCCACTGCAGCGAGCGATCCAGCCCGGCCTGCACAGCCGACAAACCTGCCACCACCAGTAGCTGCACCAGGGTGATGTTGAGCGTATCGGCCAGCTTGCTGGCCCGCGACAGCACGATCACATGTACGGCAAAAAAGAACGCGCAGCCCAGCACCAGCGCGTCGCCCAGACGCAGCTGCATATCCGATAGCGTGAGCATGGCCAGGCCGACGGCAGCCAGTAGCGCGCCGGCCAGCTGCTGCCGGCCAAGGGTGATACCCAGCCAGCGCCACGCCAGCAAGGGGGTGATGATGACGGCCAGCCCGGTAATGAAGCTGGCGTTGGACGCCGAGGTGTAACGCAAGCCTTTGGTCTGCAACAGAAACGCGGCAAACAACGCCAAGCCGGCTAGGCCGCCACCCACCACATCGTGCCGCGACAGCGGTGTGCGCCGTAGCAGCCAGATGGGCAGCAGGCACAGCGCGGCAAGGGCAAAGCGCCAGGTGTTGAACGCGGCGTCGCTAAGGCTTTGCAGCGCAAAGTGGATGGCCGAGAACGACCAGCCCCAAAAAGCGGTAATGGCGACGAAAGCCCATTCCCAGAGCTGCCTACTTGTTTTTTTCATCATCCGACATTCTCACTCTGTGTGGTATGGAAACTGTCCGAATTCAACATGATGTGCATTCGCAATTTCCAACATATTCAAAACCTTACCGCCCATACTAGCAACACCCACCCCAAGTACATTAACATTGTAAATTAGCGATGCTCGGCATTCAGATAGGTTTAGATTTAAAACCGCATGATAGGCAGGGCCAATCAATCCATCAGTAAGCTCAGTCAACAAAGAGCCAGCCATAACAATTGCCTCATCATCCTGAAGATTGATTAAATATTCCCCTCCATCCCTATAGATAACAAGACCGGGATTATTAGGCTTAACCAGAGTGAGTACATGCCCATCTTCGTGAGCATCTTGCAAGTAGCGCCTCTCAAGCAATTTTAAAGCATCATGGTATACATTAAATTGCAAATATGAGTCACCTCTGAAATCCCATTTAAAATCAAAATCCAAAAACAAGGAAATACCATTCAAGATAGCCAAAGTAATTTTATCGAAAATTGCCTCTATTTTAGTAGCATTTGTGTAAAAATCAGACTTGCTAAAACTATACGAGCCATGCTCATGGCAATACGCGTACCAATAATTAAAAGTCTCACAAAGATCTATTTTTTTCTCATCTCGAGCAAAGGTTGTACCGAGAGGCATGAAACCATCAGTTCTTTTTGGAAATGAAAATGCAACTTTATCTGTCGACACAATACTGGAGAAATCATTTCGCATGCCGCATAGAGTTTCGCCCACCGAAGTCGGCACTTTTACTATAGAAAATCCATATCTTACTATATGTTCCGCACACAAATGTACATCAGAAAAATCATATTGCAGACCATCGGGAAAAATTGAAATACTTGATTCACATTTCATGATAGCGTCCCTATTCAAATTAAATTACACAGCAACAATAAAACAATGAAATATCACAGTCAATCAAAAATACCAAATGCAAGCTCAAATACATTAAAAACAACATTAAGCAAATTCATATAAATAGTGAATTTATAGAATTAAAAATGATTACAATAAATTGCATAGCAACCAAAAAAACCAGGCTAAATTAGAAATCCACAATCAATCACAAGTCCAAAAAAGACAAACCCAACGACATCCAGCATCGCCAGTACAGTGCAGCACTGCTACACTGCGCGCCTTCCCTTTTGCGGCCAACCTTCATGCTGACCATTCTGTACCGCGACGCGCACCTGATTGCCATCGACAAACCCAGCGGCCTGCTGGTGCACCGCAGCGAGATCGACCGCCGCGAGACGCAGTTTGCCGTGCAGATGTTGCGCGACCAGATTGGCCAGCAGGTGTTTCCGGTACACCGGCTGGATCGTGGCACCAGCGGCGTGCTGCTGTTTGCGCTGGACAGCGCTACCGCGCGCCTGCTGAACGACGCCTTTGCCAGCCGTGCGCCGGCCAAGACCTATCTGGCAGTGGTGCGCGGCCACCCGGCCGATAGCGGCGATATCGACCACGCCATCACCCGCCAGCCAGACGAGCGCGAATACGTGCACGGCAACGCCCAGCTCAACGCCCAACCGGCGTTTACCCGCTACCGCACGCTGGCGCGCTGCACGCTGCCCTTTGCCGTGGACCGCTACCCGCAAAGCCGCTACGCGCTGGTGCAGCTGCACCCGGAAACCGGCCGCCGCCACCAGCTGCGCCGCCACCTGAAGCACATCGCCCATCCGATTATTGGCGACGCCACCCACGGCAAGGGGGTGCATAACCGCTTCTTCCAGACGCAGTACCAGGTTGGCCGCATGCTGCTGCACGCCGCCGAGCTACAGATTACCCACCCGCACAGCGGCCAGCCGCTCACGCTGACGGCACCGCTAAGCGGCGATTTTGCCCGCCTGCTGGGCGAGCTTGGCTGGGCCGGCACGCTACCGGCCAGCTGGCTGGGCGAGGCCTGAGCCACCGCCGACAGCAAGCGGCCAACTAGCAAAAAGCCCCTGCCTGCTATTGCAGACAGGGGCTTTCATCCTTAGTGGGTTCAGAAGCGGTAATGCACACCCAGCATGCCGGTAACGGTGACATTGCGCTCCACCAGCGGGCTGCCTGTGCGGGCGGCAGCGTCCCACTTCAGCGACGCTGGCAGGTGGCTGACCGACACGCGAGTCAGTACCGCCAGATTGCGGCTGAACGCATGGCGCCAGCTAGCGCCGAGCTGGTAGCGGGTAGCCGCGTCGGCCTGGTAGGCGGGCAAACCGCTGCGGGCGGCCTCGCTGGCGCTCACGCCGGTGTAGTACTGCTGATAGGCCTTCGGCAGGTAGCTGGCCCCGGCCGATACCACGAAGGCGTCCTGTTGCGTGCTAAACGGCAGCACGTGCTCTACTGCCACCGTGGTCAGCGTGGCTTGATGGCGGCTACCGGCGTCGTGCATGGCTTGCAGCGACAGCGTGGTGCGCGGGTCCAGCGCCCAGCTCAGCTCGCCGCCCACCAGTGCGCCTTGCTTGCGCTTGTCCAGCTGGCGCAGCGCGGCGATGTCGTTTTCTTTGGGGTCAAACTCGTCAAATTCCCACTGCGCCTTGGCCGTGGCCGTCAGATTGCTGCCCAGCGGCTGCTTCCAGCCCAGCTCCGGGCCCTGAACATAGAACTGCTCGCCCTGGTAGCCCAGCAGCGGTATCGCCATTGCCCTGCTATCGTCACCACGGTAAAGGGTGCTGCCGACACCGGCGCCGATGCCGGCTTGCCAGTCACCAGCCTGTACCGCCATGGCGGCCAACATCAGGCCTATGCCTGCCATCCCCTGTTTCATGTCTGCTCCTTACTGGTTGATAGTCACAAAAACCGCTATCAATCCTATATGAATCGGTTTACAAAAAAGGCATTATGCGACCAAAGACCGGCCAGCGCGACTAACGGTTCCCAGGCTTCGCCAGCGACAAAAACAAAACAGCCCGGCAGGTTTCCCGTGCCGGGCTGTTGCATGGCGCTGCAGCACCTTAGCCAGTGCTGGCTGCCTGGCAAAGTGCCTACCGTGCGGGCAGCACAAACCTGCTTCACATCTGGCGAAACTGTGCTGCGTGGCTGCGCGATAGCGGCAATGGCCGGCCATCCTTGAGGACCACTTGCTGGCGGCCCAGCAAATCACGCTCGATGCGGCCAACCTGCGGCAGGCTCACGATATAACTGCGGTGGATCTGGGCAAAGCGCTGCGGGTCCAGCTGCGCCAGCAACTCTTTGAGTGGCAGGCGGATCAGGTGGCGCTCGTGCGCGGTGACGATCTCGGTGTATTTGTCACTGGCCTGAAAATACAGCACCTCGTCTACTGCAATCAGCCGGGTGGTATCGCCCAGGCCGGCGTGCAGCCACTGCAGCCAGCTGCGTGCCGGCGGCGGGGCCAGCTGTGCCAGTACTGCGGCCAGGTCTGGTACCGGCCGTGCATCGCGCTGCAAGCGGGCGACACATTGCGCCAGGCGTGCGTCGCTCACCGGCTTGAGCAGGTAATCCACAGCGCTGGCATCAAAAGCCGCCAGCGCGTATTCGTCATAAGCGGTCACAAACACCACGCGGCAGCGCGTGGCGGCGGTGGCCACCTGCAAGCCGGTGAGCCCCGGCATGCGGATATCGAGAAAAGCAACATCAGGCTGCTGGCTAGCCAGCACGGCCACGGCGTCGATACCGTTATGCACCGGTGGCAGCAGCACCAGCCCGGGCCACAAGGCTTGCAAGCGCCGCGCCAGGCTGGCGGCCAGCAGCGGCTCGTCGTCGGCAATCAGCACACGGGTCATGCTGTTTCTCCGGGCAGCGGCAGGGTTATCTCGGCAATCACGCCGTGCGGGCTGTTGGCATACAGCGCCAGCCGGGCCGCGTCGCCATACAGGGTGGCCAGCCGCTGCCGTACATTGGCCAAACCTACGCCATCGCTGCCCTGCCCGCTCAAGCCCAGGCCGGTATCCGCCACGCGCAGCAGCAGGGTTTTGCCACTGGCACTGGCGCTGATATTCAGTGTGCCACCGGCTACCGAGGGCTCCAGGCCGTGCTGCAGGGCGTTTTCTACCAGCGGCTGTAGCAGCAGTGGCGGCAGGGGGGTCGCCAGTAATTCGGAGGGAACAGCCAGCTGGTAATGCAGGCGCTGCCCCATGCGCAGACAAGCAATGTCCAGCAGTGGGGTCACCAGTGCCAGCTCGTCGGCCAGGGTGACCGCGCTGCGGCGGGTGCGGCTCAAGCTGGCGCGTAGGTAGTCGTTCAGCAGGTCCAGCGTGCGCTGCGCCAGCGCGGCATCCTGCCCTATCAGGCTGCGTACTGTGGCCAGGGTATTAAACAGGAAATGCGGCTCGATCTGGGCCTGCAGCAGCGCCAGCCTGGCGGCGGTCTCGGCTTGCTGCATCTCGGCCTGCCGCCGTGCCGCCTCGGCCAGCAGGGCCAAATTGCGCTGGTGGTTATAGCGGTAGTAGAACAGGCTGGCAGCCGAGATGGTTATCAGCGCCATCATGCCGAACTTTCTGAGCTGCAGCGCCAGGTCGCCCGCCCCGCTGATGCGCTCCGGCACGACACCCGGCCAGATACCCGCCGCCAGGGTGAAGCCCAGCAGTACCGCCAGCGGCATGCAAAGCAAGATCTGCCAGAAAGCCACCCGCTCTACCTTCAGGGCGTAGCACAACAGCCAGGTACTGCCCCACATCAGGAAGCCGATGCAGTTGGATACCAGCAGGTTGAACAGGAAATGCTCGTTTTCACCCAGCAAGGTTACCAGCGTGGCGATAAAGGCATTCACCAGCAGCAAAAACGGAAGCTCGCGGCGGAGATTCACCGCAACATGGGGTCGGTTCATGCACCCTCCCTGCCAGGTTCAGAAGTACCAGTCCGAGGCCAACTGCCAGCGGGCGGGCGTCGTAAAGTGGCCATCGGGCCGGCCATGGCCGCGCTCGTGGCTAAGCGTCAGCGCACTGCGGTCACCCTGTTGCCGCAAGGACAAGCGGGTAAAACGGCTATGATCTGCCAGATCATGCCGCAGCAGCGCGGTGACGGCCAGCTGCGGGCGCAAAAAATCCTGCCAATCGGCATAGAAAAACAGCTGTTGTCGTGTCGCCGGCAACGCCGCCTGGCGGGCCTGCTGCCGGTATTGGCCATAGCTGCGGCCTCTAAGCGCACCCCATTCCGCCTGGCTGAGTGCGCGGCCGTTATGGTGATACTCGGCCGCCAGCGTGAGCTTGCCCGCTGTGGTGTAGCTGCCCCCGGCGACGGCCAGCGCCCGCCAGCGGTGCGCGCCGCTGCCGGCCAGGTCGTGGCTGCGGCTGGCGCTGGCTTCGCCGTACAGCGTGGTGGCATCGCCCCACAGCAGGCTAGCCGCTACGCCTGGCTGCAGCGCCTCGCCGGCCCCTCCAGCCAGCAAGTACTGCATGCGCAGGCTACCACTACCTGTTGTGCTGGCTTGCAGCTGCCAACGCTCGCGACGGTTGCTGCTGCCCCAGTCCGGCGACCACGGCGCCGGGTTGGCCGCGCTGGCCAGCGCGGGCGCCAGCAGCACGCCGACACTGCCGCCATCGTACAAGTGCTGGGCACGCAGCATCACCACACCCAGGCGGTTGTCCCGGGCGCTGGTCGGGTCGGCCGAGCTTGCAGCGCGCAGGCCGCTATCGCGCCATACATCAATCGGGTTGAAGCCCAAGGCTACGCCACTACGCGGGTTGATGCGGCCAACGTCCAGCGCCTGCCCGGGTGAGGGCTGCCAGCTCAGGTAGGCTTCCTGCAGTGAGTTCACCTGGGCATGCCCGCCGGCTAGCGGCCGGAAGTCCAGCCGGTCGGCCAGCACTGCACGCAGGCCGGGCTGCAGTACGCTGTCCAGCCGTACGCTGGCAAAGCCTTGCCAATGGCCGCCTTGCCAGCGTGACAGCTGGAGCTGGCCATGCAGCGGGGTGTCGGCCTGCGGCTGGCTCACCGCACTATCGGCCAGCGCCAGCGCGTCCAGCTCGGCGTTGGTATCGGCCAGCGCCAATGGTGGCACGGCAGCCAGTAGCAAGCAGAGGCTCAGGCAACGCATGGCCGGCCTACTCCGCACGGAAGCGCGGCAGGTAGTCGCGCTGCAGCCAGGTTTCCGGAATATCACGCGCTGCCAGGTTGCCGGTGCGCATCACGGTAATCCAGCCCGGGTCCAGGCCGTCGATGATCACCGTCTCCGACGGGCGCTGTACACCCAGCTGCAGCTGGTAGCGCCGGTAGAAGGCGGTTTTCAGCAAGCGGCCGCTATCGCTATAGAATTGGCCTTTCAATGGCCGGCTGTTGGCCGCATCCACCCACAGCGTAATGCGCGGGTAGGTCACATCGCTATGGCTGGCCTGCAGCAACAGCCGGTAGCTGGCGCGCTGCTGGCGCTCGCCATCCTGGATGCTTTCTTCGCCGTCCAGCCGGGCGCGGTAATCGCGCGCCAGGTTCACCGTCATCACGTCGCCGTTGGCCGCTTGGCCCAGCAGGCGCTGCTGCGGCGAGATGCGCACGCTGGCCTTGCTGGCCGGGTCGTAGAACCACAGCTCGTTGCCGTTTTTCAGCATCAGCTTGCCGGCGTCGCGCAGCGGGGCCAGAAAGCGGATCAGGTTGCGATACTGGCCACTATCGCTGGCCGGGCGCGCGTAGATCTGCAGCTGGGTCTGGCCCTGCTCGCGGCCGTTGCGGTATTCGATCAGCGTGTTGTCCAGCGAAAACGACTGGCCGGGGTTGCGGATGGCGTCGCTGGCGGCCAGCAGTTGCTGCGCGTCCGGCGCGGCCTGGGCGAAGCCTGCGGCCAACAGCAGGGTAAACAGGATGTTACGCATGACGCAGCGCCTCCACGATATCCAGACGGGCGGCGCGTCGGGCCGGCCACCATGCCGACAGTACCGACAGCACGATCAGGCCCACGGCGGTAGCCAGCAGCATGCCGTACTCGCCCGCCACGCGCACCAGCAGCGGGATGCGCTCGCTATTGCCCGGCGGCAGCCAGGTAAGGCCGCTATGGTTGATCAGCCACGCTACGGCCAGCGCCAGCAGGCTACCCAGTAGCGCACCAGCCGCGCCCAGCAGCAGGCCTTCGCTGACAAACAGACGGCGGATGCCCGCCTGGCGCAGGCCCAGCGCACGCAGGGTGCCGATTTCCACCGTGCGCTCCACCACCGCCATACTCATGGTGTTACCTACGGTAAACAGCACAATGGCGCCGATCAGCACCGCCACAAAGCCGAGGATGGCGGCAAACATGCCGGTGATCTGGCCGTACTGCGGGTTAAGCGTGGCAAAGTCTTGCACCACCAGCGGCTGGCTGCCGCCTTGCAGCAGCTGCGCCAGTCGGGCCCGCGCAGCGGGCATGTCGCTGCTATGGCGTAGCTGCAGCACAATGGCGCTGACCTGCGGGGTGTCCTGGCCATAGACCAGCTGCTGCGCCTGAGCCAGATGCAGCTGCACGCTGATATCGTCCAGCGCCTTCACGCCCTGCTGCTCGGCCTTGACCACTTGCAGGCTGGCGACATTGGGTGCGCCGCTGGCACGGGCGGCGAGCAGTTCGATCTGCACGCGGCCAACGTTGGCCGCAGGCGCGGCGACCGGCAAGGCCGCCAGGTCTGCCGGCATGGCGCTACCCTGCTGGTGCACAGGCAGCGGCTGCGGGCAGTGCTTCACCTGTAAGGGGCCACACAGCTGCAATACACGTGCTACGCCGGTGCCCACCACGGCGGCGTTGGGCGCGGTGCCGGTTAGCGCCACGCTGCGCTGCGGCAGGCCCACCATGCGGTAATCGTTCCACTGCTTCAGCCGGTTTTGCCCGCTCACATCTACGCCGCGGCCATACACCGTACGCGATACACCGGCGGCAAAGTTACCGGCAATGCCGCCCAGGTCCAGCACTGGCGTCACCACCTGCAGTAGCGGGGCCAGCTGCGGGTCGGCCTGCAACTTTTGCATCAATTGCGCGTAGTCACGAATGCCATAGGCCGCCGGGTTACCGCTGCCGAACAAGAAATAATCACGATGCTGAATCTGCAAGTGCCCGCTACCGCGCACAAAGTCAGTCTCCAGACCCAGGCGGATATTGCGGTCGTAGCCGCCAAAGATCAGCACCGCCACCACGCCAACGATCATCGCCAGCAAGGTGGTCAGGGTGCGGCGGCGGTTGCGCACCAGGTTGCGTGCGGCCAACTGTAGCGTGTTCATGCGGCCTCCTGTACGGCAGTGGGTGCCTGTAGCTGGCCATCGCGCAGCAGTACGGCGTGGTCGGCCGCCGCCAGCAGTTGGGCATCGTGCGACGAGAACACAAAGCAGGTCTGGTACTGGCGCTGCATGTCGCGCATCAGCGCAATGATGGCCGCGCCAGTATGGCTATCGAGGTTGGCCGTGGGCTCGTCAGCCAGCACCAGTGCCGGGCGCAGGGCCAGGGCGCGGGCAATGGCCACGCGCTGACGCTGGCCGCCGGACAGCTGGCCCGGCAGGTTTGCCGCACGGTCCGCCAGGCCTACCGCATCCAGCAGCTCGGCGGAACGGCGGCGGCGCTCGGTGCTAGCAACGCCAGCCAACAGCAGCGGGTACTCCACGTTCTCGCGCGCACTCAGCACTGGCAGCAGATTGAAATGCTGAAACACGAAACCGATATGCCGGGCCCTGAAATCACTCAGGCGGTTGTCGTCCAGTGCATCCAGACGCTGACCAGCGACCACTACGTGCCCGCTATCCGGGCGGTCCAGCCCGCCCAGCAGGTTCAGCAAAGTAGATTTGCCACTGCCAGAGGGGCCGCTCAATACGGTAAAGGCGTTGGCCGCAATGTGCAGGTTAACCTGGCGCAGGGCTGGCACATCCACACTGCCCAGGCGGTAATGGCGGCTAAGATCAACAACTTCGATGGCTGACATGGTTCACTCCTCACGGTCAATGCCAACAGGCTAAGCTGTATGGCAGGGCCCTGCACCAGCTTGCGACCAAGGGTGAAATACGTGGACAAACGGTTGCTGGCAGGGATGAATGACCAGCGACGGGTGCTGTTTTTAACTTCCAAGGAAGTGACTTCCGGGGAAGTTTTGTCTACACTACGCAGCATGGACCAGATCGATCGCATTATTGCCGAGTGGCAACACAGCCAACCCAGCCTGGACACCACCCCGCTGGCGGTGTTGGGGCGCATTGCGCGCCTGATGGGCTACTTCGAACAAGTACGCGATAGCGTATTGGCGCAGCATCAGCTGAAGTATGGCGAATTCGATGTACTGCTTACCCTGCGCCGCCAGGGCGAGCCTTACACCTTGAGCCCGTCGCAGTTATCACAATCGCTGCTCCTGACCAGCGGCGGCATCAGCAAACGCATCGACAAGCTGGAAAACGCCGGTCTGGTAGAGCGCCTGCCAGATGATGCTGACCGTCGCGGCGTGATGATCCGCCTGTCCGACAGCGGCCTGGCCAAAGTCAACCAGGCACTGACACCCCACACCGACGCCCAGCTCGACCTGCTCGCCCACCTGCCCGCCTGCGACCAGCAAGCCCTGGCCACGCTGCTGCAACGCTGGCTGGTCGCGCTGGAAAACACCTGACTCCACCTTTGATACCGTCAGGCTGCGCGCGGCCTGACGCCGTGTGCTGCCGATGGGGAATACCATGCCATCACACACACGCACCCTGCTAACACTCCTGATCATCCTGTGCGGGCTCAACCTGCGCCCCATTCTGGCCGGCACAGGGCCGCTGCTGGAGCCCATCCGCGCCGCCACCGGCCTGAGCTTTGGCGGCGCCGCCTTGCTTACCACCCTGCCGGTCGCCATGATCGGCCTGTGCGCCTTCGCCCTGCCGCTGTTCAAACGCTGGCTAGGGAGCAAAGGCGGCATCCTGGCCGGGGTGTTGCTGATCGCCGCCGCCTGCCTGCTACGCTTCAGCGAAACCACCACAGCGCTCATGCTGTCAGCCGGTATTGCCGGCCTGGGCATTGCCATTGTGCAAGCCTTGGTGCCGGCACTGATCAAACAGCACGGCGGCAGCCGGGTATCGCTGATGATGGGTCTGTATGTCACCGCCATTATGGGCGGCGCCACCCTGGCCGCAAGCAGCACACCCTGGCTGGCTGGCCAGCTAGGCTGGAGCCCGGCACTAGCGGTATGGGCCCTCCCCGCCATGCTGGCCGCCCTGCTATGGCACAGCCAAGCGCCCGCTGAAGTCAGCCACGCCAGCAGCAGCGCATCGCATATCGGCCGCATGTTTGGCAAAGCCCGTGCCTGGTCGCTAGCGCTGTACTTTGGCATTGGCACAGGCGTGTATGTCTGCACCCTGGCATGGCTCGCCCCTTTCTTTGTCTTTATGGGCTATAGCGCACAGCAGTCCGGCCTGATGCTCAGCTACATGACAGCCTTCGAAGTCGCCACCGGCCTGCTACTGCCCATCATCGCCGCACGCTACCACGACCTACGCCCCTGGCTGCTGCTTACCCTAGCGGCCAACCTTATCGGCCTGGCAGGGCTGGCGTGGCTACCCGGCCAGCACAGCCTGCTCTTTGTCGCCCTGCTGGGCGCGGGCATAGGCGGCCTGTTCCCGCTCACCATGATCCTGACGCTGCAACACGCAGACGATGCACAAACCGCCGGCGACCTGACTGCCTTTGTACAAGGCATAGGCTACCTGCTGGCCGCCATCGCCCCGTTTGCTGCCGGCTGGCTGCGCGATCTTACTGCGAGCTACAGCCTGTCCTGGCAAATGCTGGCTGGCACCGTCCTGATCCTGCTAATCATGACCCTGCGCTTTCACCCCGCACGCTACCGCAGCGCATTAGGCCATTAAGCACAGCACAATGCGCCAGTAAGCTCACCAGCGCACACCACGAGCCCAACCGTGTCAACGGCAAAAAGCGCCAGCAACCATGCCAAGGCCCAAACCGCCATAAAGCAAAAAGCCCGATCCAAAAATCGGGCTTTTTTTATATCCAGCACGGTGCCGGCAAGAGGAATCGAACCCCCGACCTTTGCATTACGAATGCACTGCTCTACCAACTGAGCTATGCCGGCGAACCGTCAGCGCCACTATAGCGCGACGACAGAAGTTTGGCACAGCAATAGTCAATCACCGTAGCCCGGCATAAGCCGCAGGCGCATCCGGGGGGCGGCCGCAGGCCGGCGGGGGGAGGTGGTGAGCGGGGGTTGTTGTCGGGTATCGGTTGAGACCACCACGCTACGGCCAAGGTTGGCCGCAGCAGTGCTGGTCTGCTGCGCAGCGCGCAGCAACAACCCAGCCAAACGGACTTTTTATGTTTGCTCAAACAAGCCAAAGCCCGCTTGCGCGGGCTTTTTTATTGACTGGGCTGGGAGCGACCCGTAGCCCGGCATAAGCCGCAGGCGCATCCGGGGGGCGGCCGCAGGCCGGCGGGGGTGGGTGGCGTGGTGGGCGGGGGTTGTTGTCAGGTATCGGTTAAGGCAGCGATGTTGCGGCCAACGTTGGCCGCAGGGCGGGGGTTTTCACGATGGCTATCCGCCACTGCAAAGCACAACTGCAAAGCACAAAGCCCAGCTCGTGTGAGCTGGGCTTCGGTATCGGGCGTCTGGCGGTGTCCTACTTTCACACAGGTATCTGCACTATCATCGGCGCTGAGGCGTTTCACGGTC
>NZ_CEETRO010000005.1:314594-320669 GCF_979366545.1 Vogesella perlucida | reverse complement strand
CATCGATGACCTTATCGGCATCGGCTACCAGGTCGCTACCCGGCACATTGATGCTGAAGGTCTTGTCAGACTGCACCGTACCGGTGAAGGTTTTGTTATTGACTGTGAGCGTAACGGTATCGCCTGCCTTTACATCACTGCCGACTACGCCGGATACCGGTATGTTCTGGCTCTGTTCGGCGATGTTGATCGTGTCGTCACTGGTAATGTTGGGGTTCAGGCTGATCGAGACATCGGTGCCCGCCAGCGTCGCCACATTGGCACTGTAAGGTGAATTACCACCACGCAGGCTGACATCAAGGTGACCTACCGCTGTCGTATCAAAACTGGCGGTGCTGGTATTGTCTACCGCTACAACAGACAGCTTGGTATTGGTACCGGCAGCACCCGTCCAACGCACCAGTGTATCCGGGCTGATAAAGATGGATGCCGTGGTACTGGCAGCATCCATATTGACCCAAGTGGTACCGTTATCACGGCTGTATTGCCAATGATTGCCTTGAGTGTCAGCTGCCGATTTGATAATGGCATAGCCTTTTATACTGGCCGCTTGATCCGCATCGGTAGCACCACCTGCCAAATCAGCTATTTTTATGCCAGTACTTGGGGTGATATTTAGCTGCTTGATTTGAGCAGTACTCAAGGAGTCGATTGCAATAGCCCCTCCATTTGGCAAACCTGCATAGCTAGCAGGAGCAGGCTCACTACCAACTTTTTCATTAATCTTGAGAACCAATGCTGCAGTCGTAGATGTTGCTGTAAATTGATACAGTGCTGTTTGCCAACCGTCATCCAAGCTTGGCGACGTATAAATTTTCTCAACGCCAGCAATGCTAATGATCAACTGGCCACCAGAACTGAAACCCAGACCTGGGTTGCCTGTAAACGTAAACTGCTGCCATTGCATACCATATAGATACTGCTGACCTACCGTCAAACCAGTAAGTTGTGTGGAAATGCCCTCGGAAATATTTGTAGCAGATACTAGATTTACAAACTGCCCACCATCAGCTGACACCCCATTCAGATTTGTCATTGGGTAGCCTGTTGACCACGCTGTGTTCTGATAGTCATTAATATCCGGTGTATGCAGCGCAGTCCAACCTGCAGGAGTATCCGCAGCGGGATGAAACACTATCGGCGTACCATTAATCGACGTACCTGATGTGATAGCCGTACCACTATAGATAGGCGTTCCAAACAGACCCTCGACTGGCGCAGTCATAACAATCGAATTAAGCAGAGGCGCATCATTAGTACCGGTTACTGTTACATCCAGTTTACTGGTAGACGTAGCACCTGCCCCATCCTTCATTACATAGTTGAATGTGTCTACCGCGCTGCTACCTGCGGCTAGCGCATTCACCGCAGTTTTGCTGTTATCCAGCGCGTAGCTGTAGCTACCATCAGCCTTGATGGTGAGCGTGCCGTAGGTACCCGCTACCACGGTATCGCCACTGGCATTCACGGTGCTGCCGTTGATAGACACCATGGCCTTGCTGTCGCCCGCATCTGCGTCGGTATCGTTTGCCAGCAAGTTGCCTGTGGCACTGGCGGTACCGGCAAAGTAGGCGCTGTCACCTACATTACCACCCGACTCTACGACACCTGCAGTATCCGCTACGGCTACTGGGCCCGTATTCAGGTTAACGGTGTAGCTGTCGGTAGCGGTGGCGCTGCCAGTGTTACCCGCTGCGTCAGTTGTGGTGACTTTGGCGTCAATGGTTTTGTCTGCATCGGCCACCAAATCTGCACCTGGCACATCGATACTGAAGGTCTTGTCCGGCTGTACCGTACCGGTAAAGGTTTTGTTGTTGACGGTAAGTGTGACGGTATCGCCCACTTTGGCATCGCCACCTACCGTACCGGTTACCGGTATCTGCTGGGTTGCTTCAGCGGTATTAATGATGTCGTCGGCTGTCACGTTCGGGTTGAGCGTGACGGTAGGCACCGGTGCAATGCTGTCGATGGTGATCGGCACGCTGGCGTTGGTGGTGTTGCCGGCCGGGTCGGTGGCGACTACCGGAATGTTGGCCGCCCCTTCTGGCAGCGGCTGCGTCGGGGTGACGCTCCAGGTGCCATCCGGTTTCACCGTGGTGGTGAGCACTTCGCCGGTCGGGGTGGTGACTTTGATACTGTCGCCCGCATTGCCGGTGCCGCTGATGGTCGGCATGGTGTCGTTGGTGATGCCGTCGCCTGGCGTACCGCTGTCGCTGCCCGGGTCGAGTTTGGCGGTCAGTGCCGGGCCGGTGGTGTCGATGGTGACCGGCACGCTGGCGCTGGTGGTGTTGCCGGCCGGGTCGGTGGCGACCACCGGCAGGTTGGCCGCACCCTCTGGCAGCGGCTGGGTCGGGGTGACGCTCCAGGTGCCGTCCGGTTTCACTGTGGTGGTGAGCACTTCGCCGGTCGGGGTGGTGACTTTGATGCTGTCGCCAGCATTGCCAGTGCCGCTGATGGTCGGCGTGGTGTCGTTGGTAATGCCGTCGCCTGGCGTGCCGCTGTCGCTGGCCGGGTCGAGCTTGGCAGTGAGGGCCGGGCCTGTGGTGTCGATGGTGACCGGCACGCTGGCGCTGGTGGTGTTGCCAGCCGGGTCGGTGGCGACGACCGGGATGTTGGCCGCACCTTCTGGCAGCGGCTGCGTCGGGGTGACGCTCCAGGTGCCATCCGGTTTCACCGTGGTGGTGAGCACTTCGCCGGTCGGGGTGGTGACTTTGATGCTGTCGCCAGCATTGCCAGTGCCGCTGATGGTCGGCGTGGTGTCGTTGGTAATGCCGTCGCCTGGCGTGCCGCTGTCGCTGGCCGGGTCGAGCTTGGCAGTGAGGGCCGGGCCTGTGGTGTCGATGGTGACCGGCACGCTGGCGCTGGTGGTGTTGCCAGCCGGGTCGGTGGCGACGACCGGGATGTTGGCCGCCCCTTCTGGCAGCGGCTGCGTCGGGGTGACGCTCCAGGTGCCATCCGGTTTCACCGTGGTGGTGAGCACTTCGCCGGTCGGGGTGGTGACTTTGATGCTGTCGCCAGCATTGCCAGTGCCGCTGATGGTCGGCGTGGTGTCATTGGTGATGCCATCCCCTGGCGTGCCGCTGTCGCTGGCCGGGTCGAGTTTGGCGGTGAGCGGTGGCGGTACAGTATCGACATTACCGTTGTCTGTAGCAGACGTACTGTCGCCCAGCAGATTGCTGCTGCTGGCGACAGCCGTATAAGTACCATCTGGCAGGGCAGTAGGCACATCTACGCTGTACGTACCATCCGCCTTCACGGTGGCAGTCAGGTTTTGCACCCCACCGGCACTGTCCGTTACTTTGATCGTGATGATGCTACCTGCAGGCTGATTGCTAGTGCCCGTTATGGTTGGCGTGGTATCACGAGTGTTATTGGGTGCATCAACGGTAACGACTGGCAATGGCACAACGTCCATTGTGAACTGGTTGGCCGCTTGGTCGGTATTCTTGCCACCATTGGCCAAACCACCGTTATCACGCACGCGGAAGGCAAACGTGTCATCCGTGGTATTACCCAGCGCCGAATAGTATTTCAGCTCACCGGCATTAATGGTGGAGGCACCGACCAGCTGCCCCGCCGCAAGCTCCTCACCAACGCTGTATGCACCGTCACCATCAGAGTCCATAAACAACACGCCATTGCTTGGCACTGTGTCGATCGTCACGTTCAGGAAAGTATTGGCCGGCGTGTCGTTCGGGTCGGTAAAACCAAAGTCCGACAGCTTGAAGGTATATACCCCACCTTCTGATACCTGAATGGTTTTATCGGCGCCATCCGGTGCGTCATTGACCGACACAACAGTAATGGGAACCGTATCAACGTCCGTCAGCGCCCCGCCCAAACCGGTGTTGCCATTGTCGTTTGTGCTGATGGTGAGTGCATCGCTGCCGTTGTAATTGGCCGTGGGTACGTAGGTAACAGCCCCGGTAGTTGCCAGTGTGGCGTTAATCACCGTCACCGTCCCGGTAAGCTGGACAGATGCAGTGCCATTGCCGCTGATTCCGGCAGAACCCGCTACAACATTCAATACACCATGGGTGACAGACAAGGTCACGGTCATCACACCACTACCTGCATCAGGATCGCTAATCGCCAAGCCAGCGACGACCTTGGAGCCATCTTCCAGCAACGTTTGCGCACCCGGGATGGTATTGACTGGTGCGGTGTTGAATACATCCAGTTGGTCCAGATCATTTGCCACCCGTGTAGCGCCATTGCGGTCTACTGCACTGGCTGTAGTGGTCAATGCACCATCCTGCAAGCTACTCACATCCAGGTCTTGCACACTGTAGCTGCCATCTGGTTGCACGATGGCCGTGGCATTCACGACATTGCCAAACTGATCCTGTACTTTCAGTGCCACCTGCTGCCCCGGCACCACATCCACCGTGGTACCCGTGATATCAAGCTGGCGGTTGGCGTTGTCCACAGTGGCTTGTACGGCAATCGCACCCGCCAAGGCATCCAGGCTGCCATTGTCGCTGGCGGAGGCAGGATTACCCGCCGGGTCTTTCACCGATGCGGTCACGGTAAAGTTGCCGTCTTTCATTGCCACCGGAACATCAACGCTGTAGCTGCCACCAGGCTGCACGGTAGCGCTCAGGGTCTGCACAGTACCGGCACTATCGGTCACGACCAAGGTGACTACCGTGCCGGCAGGCACATTACTGGTACCCGTAATAGTAGGTGTGCTGTCAGCACTGTTATCAGGTGCGTTAACCGTGAGGGCCGGTGCGGTCAGGTCGACGATGGCGCTGTCGCTGCCCGGCGCGCTGCTGTTGCCGGCTTTGTCGACGATGACGGCGCTGACGTCCAGCGTGCTGCCGTCGGCGGGCAACGGGGTGGTGGCGCTAACGTAGCCGTTGGCTTTGTCGGTGGCGCTGACCACGATGTCTTGTGTGTTGCCACCCACGGTGACTTTGACGGTGTCGCCGACCTCGACTTTGCTCGGGTCGAAGGCGACTTTGAGGTCGACCGGACCCTGGGCTTCGCTGGCGTTGATGTAGCCGTCGTTGTTGGTGTCTTCGGCGATGGTGACGGTCGGCGCATTGCCGCCGTTAGGCACACTGCTGTCGATGGTGACCGGGACGCTGGCGTTGGTGGTGTTGCCGGCCGGGTCGGTGGCGACGACCGGGATGTTGGCCGCCCCTTCTGGCAGCGGCTGCGTCGGGGTGACGCTCCAGGTGCCGTCCGGTTTCACCGTGGTGGTGAGCACTTCGCCGGTCGGGGTGGTGACTTTGATGCTGTCGCCCGCATTGCCGGTACCACTGATGGTCGGCGTGGTGTCGTTGGTGATGCCGTCGCCTGGCGTACCGCTGTCGCTGCTCGGGTCGAGCTGGGCGGTGAGGGCCGGTGCGGTCAGGTCGACAACGGCGCTGTCGCTGCCGGGTGCGCTGCTGTTACCGGCGGCGTCGACGATGACGGCGCTGACATCCAGTGTGCTGCCATCGGCTGGCAATGGCGTGGTGGCGGTGACGAAGCCGTTGGCTTTGTCGGTGGCGCTGACCACGATGTCTTGTGTGTTGCCACCCACGGTGACTTTGACGGTGTCACCGACCTCGACTTTGCTCGGGTCGAAGGCGACTTTGAGGTCGACCGGACCCTGGGCTTCGCTGGCGTTGATGTAGCCGTCGTTGTTGGTGTCTTCGGCGATGGTAACGGTCGGCGCATTGCCGCCGTTAGGCACACCACTGTCGATGGTGACCGGTACGCTGGCGTTGGTGGTGTTGCCGGCCGGGTCGGTGGCGACCACCGGGATGTTGGCCGCCCCTTCTGGCAGCGGCTGCGTCGGGGTGACGCTCCAGGTGCCATCCGGTTTCACCGTGGTGGTGAGCACTTCGCCGGTCGGGGTGGTGACTTTGATGCTGTCGCCGGCATTGCCGGTACCGATGATGGTCGGCGTGGTGTCATTGGTGATGCCATCGCCTGGCGTGCCGCTGTCGCTGGCCGGGTCGAGTTTGGCGGTGAGGGCCGGGCCGGTGGTATCAATGGTGACCGGCACGCTAGCGTTAGTGGTGTTGCCGGCCGGGTCGGTGGCGACCACCGGCAGGTTGGCCGCACCTTCTGGCAGCGGCT